>JBGSME010000660.1:0-2831 GCA_041740335.1 Bryobacteraceae bacterium
CCGGTGTAGTTCTTCTGCCGGGCCGCCGCGCCGCGCATGTTCGTGATCTCAACGCGGCCCGTCACGGTGGCCGCGGGCAGCGGAGCAATCGCAATCAGGATCAACGCAAGGGCCGCCGGCGCCCCGCGCCACTTAGAACAGGTACGCGACGCCAAGATCATATCGATTGTTCCTGCGAGTGCCCTGCCCTAATGGCGAGGTTCTGGTCTGTAGAGCTTCGAGCGAGACGATGACATTCGGTGCGAGACGGAATTGGACGTTGGCCGCGCCGGTCCGATTCAGCCCGATCGCTCCCGCTGTCAGGTCAGAATCACGGTCGTCATGCGCGCCGCCGAACAGATTGAACGTAAGCCGCGGTGTGACAGGAAACGCCGCCTGCGCCCACCCTCCCTGCGATCGCACCGCTTCCGGACGGCCGTTCACCAGCCGGAAGCTTTGGCGGAAGGCGCCGAAATGATGAACGTTCTGGCCGCGCCAGAACAAACCGGTCAGTTCGAGCATGCTCGCCGGACGGGCCAGCCACTCGATTGAAACCAGTCCGGACCGGACGCCGAACGAATCGATGCGCGAATTGCTCACATGAAATCCCGGCGCCAGTTCCAGCTTCGCGCCGTTCTCCCAGGTATGGCTCACCGCGAAACGCCCTTCGAGGCCGGGCTGTTTTCGCGCGGTGCTGAACCGGGCCGCGGGCAGATTGAAGCCGGAATCCTCCGACGTCTGAATCAACGCCACCTGGGCCCGCGCCAACGTTGCATCTTCGCTGCCCCAACGCTGTTCGAACCGAACCTGCGGCTGCCAGCGCCAAAGATTCCCTGAACCGGTTAACGGCGATACGCCCTGAAAACTGAAGCTCGATGGATCGCGCTGGGAAAACAATGGCTTGTCCTGTACGAATCCGAGGCTCCGGTTTGCCCAGTCGATCTCCACCGATGCCGTCCGCACCCGCACCGGATAGAAATTGTTCGCCTCGCTCAGTCCGTCGAAGAAGTCGAGAAAAACAGAACCGCGCACGCGTCCGCCAAGCAGCGTTTGGCCGCCCATATACTGAAATCCTACAATCGATTGGCGAAAGGTTATTCCCCCGATCTGGCGTCCGGCGGTGGCCGCCGCCCGGGTTGGCAGGTCATTGCCGCCGGCGTACGGACCGTTGTGGAACAGGTTCGCCAGGATCATGCCGGAGAGCTTCACCGGGTATCGCTGCACGGCTTCCACCTTGGTCTGCGCCTGTTCATCGGTGCGGCGCTCCTGGATGGCGAGCCGCTCATCGAGCTGCTGCACGGAAGCCTCCGGCGCCACCGTTTCGCCGCGCAGCGAACGGACCTGATCGCGGAGTTCCGAAACTTCGCCGCGAAGAGCGCGATTCTCCGCTTCCAGGCGGTTCAACCGTTCCACGATCTGATCGAGGCCGGCCGCCGGCTGTGTTTGGGCCGGTAGCGAGAAGGCAACCAATAGGAGGATCGGAACACCGCACCTCATCCGGCATGCTCCAGCAGCGCTTCCAGCTTGCGGCGCAGCGCGCGCGGCGAGTACGGCTTCGAAAAGCAGGCGTCGGCGCCGAGTTGCATTACCCGATCCGGCCAGTCCGGATCCGCGCTTCCGCTGGCCACGATAATCGGCGTGCGCGCATAGCGTGGATTGGCGCGCATCCGTGCGATCAATTCAAACCCGTCCATCTTCGGCATCTCCAGATCCGTAATTACGGCGGCCACGCCGGCGGCGCCCGCCTCTTCCAGCATCCCCAACGCCTCCATCCCGGTGCAGGCGACGCGCACCAGCGCGCCGTCCACGGCGGTGAGAGCGATCTCGAGATTCGCCGCCGTTTGTGGCGAATCTTCCACGATCAGTATCGTTCGGGGCGTGCCCGCTGGCATCATTTGGGTCTCCGGATCCTTCCTTCCTATTGTTGGCCGGACCCGCCGTTGTTCCATGCGTGCACCTGTTAAATCAATGTAAAAGCGTCAGGGTAAAAATCGGTAGCCGACCCCGTGAACCGTAGTGAAGTGCCGCGGAATGTTGGCATCCGGCTCCAGCTTCTGCCTCAATTTCACCACGTGCGCATCGACGGTGCGCGTGTTCGGGAAACTGTCGTAGCCCCAGACGGCGTTTAGAATCATGTCGCGCGTCAACGGGCGGTCCGGGTTCTGGAGAAAATAGACCAGTAAATTGTACTCCGCCGGCGTCACCTTCACCTCGGCGCTGCTCCGCTTCACCAGTCTTCGTTCCAGATCCACTTCCGTTTCCCCGAACCGCAGCACGGTGTGCGTATCGGGTGAGGCACGGCGCAGCACCGCGCGGATCCGGGCGAGCAGTTCGCGGCGGCCGAACGGCTTGGTGATGTAGTCGTCGGCGCCGATTTCAAGCAGCACCACTTTGTCCACTTCTTCGCCCACCGCGCTCAGCACAATGATCGGTGTCTGGATCTGGTTGGCGCGCAGTTGCTTGCAGATTTCGGTGCCGCTCATCCCTGGAAGGCGTAGGTCCACAATGAGGAGGTCCGGCTTGAGGGTGAGCGCTTTTTCGTAACCGGAAGTGCCGTCGGAGGCCTGCATGACGCGGAAGCCCTCCTGTTCCAGCATGACGGTAATTGTATCCTGGAGGCTCTCATCGTCATCAATTAGAAGGATGGTTTGCATCGGTCGTTTCCCGTCAGGACCGATTGTACCGAAACCTTTTCGGCCCCGTAGCCGTCCAGATTGCAGACCACAGTGTGCTGAGGAGACAATTAGAGAATGATCAAGACTTTTGCTGCTGCCCTGCTCCTATGCGCTTCGGCCATGGCCGAGTACAAGGCCGAACCGGCCGCCGCGCCTCCGAGCGAACTCGACCCCGCC
>JBGSME010000661.1:0-3845 GCA_041740335.1 Bryobacteraceae bacterium
GACATCGAGATCATCCTGGAACGGGCCAAGGAACTGCACCCGGAAGCGCAGCCACGGGTCATCTCCGACAACGGGCCGCAGTTCATCGCCAAAGACTTCAAGGAGTTCATTCGGATCTCGGGCATGACGCACGTCAGAACCTCGCCGTACTATCCGCAATCGAACGGGAAAATCGAACGTTGGCACAGATCGCTCAAAGGAGAGTGCATCCGACCGGGAACGCCGCTGTCGCTGGATGATGCCCGGCGTCTGGTGGAGGGCTACGTGGAGCATTACAACAACGTCCGCTTGAACAGCGCCATCGGCTACATCACGCCGACGGACATGCTCGCCGGGCGTCAGGCTGAGATCCACGCCCAGCGAGATCGGAAGTTGGAGGAGGCGCGTAAACAGCGCCAGGTTCGTCGTCAGAAGGCCGCGTGAAGAAGGGCGAGCGCACGTTCATGTTCGCAGGTGAAGTGGATAACTTCCGGGTGGCCGACCAACCGGGAGTTGGATCCGGCTGATAGAGGGGAAGTACGTGATGGTCGGCTTGACACATTCCGGTTTCGCTGGCTGTGGGATATCATACTGCTGGATTCCTCCAATGCCGCGAAAGGACATACTGTCCCTCCTAAAAGGGGGAGATCGGCGGATGATTGGCCGCTCTAACGACGTAGCGAAAGTTGTGTTTCGGGACCCAAAAGAGTTCGCTAAGCTGATTGCAGGTTTGTGGTCCGACGATCCCCTTGTACGAATGCGGGCCGCAGATGCAGCCGAGAAGGTTACGCGGGGAAGTCCTGAGTTCCTCCAGCCCTACAAGAAAGAACTGCTGGCCCTGATGATCGAGGCCCAAGAACAAGAATTGCGTTGGCATCTGGCGGTCATGATTCCACGGCTGCTGCTGGATGCGAAGGAACGGCGACTTGCAACCTCTGCGCTGAACAGTTATTTGGAAGACCGGAGTTCCATTGTCAAAGCCTGCGCTCTTCAGGGGCTAGCCGACTTGGCGCGGCATGACCCAAGTATTCGACAAAGGGTGTTGGAGACACTTCGCAAGGCTGCTCGGAGCGGTACGCCCGCGATGAAAGCTCGCAGCCGCAGGTTGCTGGTTCACCTCGAACGCGATTGATCGTCGGCCCGACGGTTTATTTTGAGACGCCCCTGCAACAAGGATTCCAGGATGACTTCCAGTGAGCCGACCATCCGGGAGCTGACGACTCTCCGCGCCGTAGAATGAAGGGATGCTCCTAGATCGATGCGGAAAAGCCAACCCAAACGAGCCCAAAATGGTCTTGGGCTATGCAGAACCCGCTAATTGACTGAGGTTAACGGCATGCCACCCCGATCTGAATACGACGCGATTGTTATCGGTTCCGGTATCGGCGGGCTCGCATTTGCGAGCATCATGGCTAAGCTACGCAAGTGGCGGGTCCTCGTGCTTGAGCGCCACTTCAAGGTGGGAGGCTTGACGCACACCTTTACTCGTCCGGGAGGCTGGTACTGGGACATTGGGCTCCATTATGTAGGCGAGATGGGCGAGGGGATGATGGGGCGCCGGCTGTTCGATTTCATCACCGACGGCGGAGTGAAGTGGAATCCGCTGCCCGATGTGTACGACGTATTCGTCTATCCGAATCTGCAAGTCAATGTCACCAAGGGCGCAGAAAGCTTCCGGCGCACTTTGATCGATAGATTTCCCGGCGAGCGAGCAGCGATTGACCAGTACTTTAAAGACCTGAAATCCGCCATGGGCTGGGTCAGCCGTCACATAATGGCCGGGGCAGTACCGGCACCGTTGGGCTGGATCGTTCAAGCAGTGAATCGGTTGACGCAGAACCTGCCCCTGGAAATCACGGAGCATTATCTAGAAAGACGTTTCCGCGATTCGCAACTGCGGGCCGTGATCACTTCACAGTGGGCCGACTACGGCCTTCCCCCTGGAAAAAGCGCCTTCGCTACCCATGCGGTGATTGGGTCTCATTACCTTGCCGGGGCTTGGTATCCCGCAGGGGGGGCCGGCGAAATCGCCAAAGCGGCGAGCGTCCTAATTCGTGCGGCGGGTGGGGAACTACTGCCTGGCCACGAAGTCACGCGGATTCTTACAGAAGGTAACCGGGCGGTCGGAGTCGAAGTCAATATCGCCAAGGGCAAACAAGGGGCCCAGGGAGAATTTCGGGCGCCGATTGTTGTATCCGACGCTGGAGCTTGGAACACCTTCACCCGCATGTTGCCGGACTCCGCTCTTCCTTTTCGCGACGAACTCAAGTCGCCTCCCGAGGGCTTTGAAGTTGCAGAACTCTTTCTTGGCTTGCGGCGAGATCCGCGCGAGATGGGCTTCAAAGGAGAAAACTATTGGATTTTTGAGTCCTTCGACCACAATAAGATGTATGCCCGTCGGAACGAGTTGCTCAACGGCCACGCACCCATGGCTTATCTTTCGTTTCCGTCTCTAAAGGACCCTCTCGCCCAACGGCATACCGCCGAGATTATCGCGCCGCTTTCCTATCGTTCGCTCGAGGTACATCGCGATGAGCCGTGGCGCAGACGTGGCGTCGATTATGAGTCGGCCAAGCATCGGATCACCCAGGCGATGATTGATATTGTTGAGCGTCATCACCCTGGATTTCGAGACCTCGTTGAATACTCCGAGCTAGGAACGCCTCTGACATTCGAGCATTTCACCGCTGCACCGTCGGGATCGATTTACGGTTATCCAGGCACGCCGGACAAGTATCGGAAACCTTGGCTTGGCCCCCGCACGCCGATTAGGAATCTGTATCTGACGGGCAGTGACGCGGCTTTGCTTGGGATCATGGGATCGCTGATGGGCGCAGTTGTGACTGCAAGCTGCGTTCTGGGGTGGTTTGGCTTCCTTGAAATCATGCGGGCTGTGCATTCGCAATCTCATCCTTCAGCAGCTGTGAAAGCCAGGAGCTGAAAGGCCTCGTACGCTGCGGCCATGTCGCTTCTTCTCCATGAGGAATAAGGATCTCTTGCGATCCGAGTTAATCGTCTTCCTGGAGCGACATGTGATTGATTCAACACCGCTTATCCGATCAAACATTAATTACTTCCTGTATTACGGCCTATCCTTCCACTATCCTTCCCACCGATCCTGCCAGAACCGGCGCTCAGAGTAGGGGAAGTGTAGCCGACCGTCCACAATCTCTGACTCAACCCGTGTAAACGGCTTAGCCCCAACTCGAGCGGTTGTGCGGGTGCGTCAGCCACAGCGGGCACTTCGTTCGCGCTCCGCCTTCCTTAGCGGGATGGCCAGTCCGACCGCTCCCGCGAGAATGAACACATCGCCCAGTAGGTGTCCACGGTGAACGGGTGCGTGGACGGCATGGAACAGCATGACCCCGCCATGTGCGACACTCGACCACACGACGAACCACAGGAACTCCCGGCTGGCCAGTGGATCTCGCAAGGCTCGGAAGCAGAAGATCCCCAGCGCAAAGTAAATGCTCACAATCATCTGGTCGTAAATGGAATTGTGCGGGACCCATTTCCATCCACCCAAAGGATCGGCAAGCACGAATGCCGGGATGCCGATCATGCCCATAAATCCCCAAGACCACAAAACGCGGCGGAGTGAATTCATAACCGCGGATTCTTCTTTTGGCTTTGATTCGAGATCTGACCCTGAGTGCCGCATCTTCACCTGGCCTGGAAGGCTATCGACTCAATTTTAGCTATTCAAAGGGAGATAGTCCTGAATCACGGCGTAACCGGACAGTACATTGGATTATTGCATCATCGAGTGGCGGCCGAGGAGGCCGCTACGCGATGGCAAGAAAACCTCCATCAAGAAAAGCGCGGGCCGTCCCGAAGACTGTCTTGCGCCTGCCAGATCTCGACCA
>JBGSME010000662.1:0-3360 GCA_041740335.1 Bryobacteraceae bacterium
GAAACGCGGCTATCCGGCCAACGCACGCACCAGCCGCGCGGCACGCTGCAATCCGCGCCCGCCGGCATCGGTCTCCGGATTGTAGTTGGCCACGCACACCGCCCCGAGCGGCAACTCCATCGCCACCACCCGCGTGATGTCGAAGGCGCGCTCCAGGTTCTCGCCTTCGGTGCCCACCACATCCACGTCGAGATGCAGATAAATCGCATCGGTCTCCATCGGATACTCGCCCGATACGCCGGATCCATCCAATCGCTCGCGTTCGCCGGACTCCACGTCCCACGAGAACGGAAGGCAGATCCGGTCTTCCCGCACCGGCGATTCGAGTCCACTGCGAAGGCGCAAATCGTCGTGACAATGGCCGGCTGCGATCGCCAGCGACATGCCGTCCAGCCAGCCGCTGCGGCTGGTGTCCGGCGTGTGGAAGTCCGGGTGGCGGTCCAGCCACACAATGCCGGTTTCGGCCGGCTCCAGCCCGGCCAATACCCCGATCGCGGTAACACAATTGCCCGCCAGCACCACCGGGATTGACTCCTGCTCTACGGCCGTGCGCACCGCCGCGCGAACCAGGCGGTTCACGTCCACCACCGCATCCAAGCCGCGCGAAAGCATGTCGCGCATTCGCACGTGCTCCACTTGCGCCGGCATTCCCCGGTACGCCAGAATTTCATCGAGCCCTGCCTCGAGCATGCGCCGCGGCCCCGCCCCAACACCGGCGCCCTCCACTCCCATGTTGTAGGGCACTTCGATCAATGTGAAGGAACGGGCCATCGTCAGGTCCGCGTGCGGAACTGAATTCCCAGTTCGCGCAAATTCCGCTCCGGCACCGGCGACGGCGCGTCGCACATGAGATCGGTTCCCTTTGCGGTCTTGGGGAACGGGATCACATCGCGAATGGTTGCTTCACCCACCAGGATCATGATCAACCGGTCGAATCCAATCGCGGCTCCTCCATGCGGCGGTGCCCCATACTGCAGCGCTTCCAATAGGAAACCGAACCGCCGCTCCGCCTCTTCCGGACTGAAGCCCAGCGCCTCAAACACTTTCGCCTGCACGTCGCGCCGGTGAATACGAATCGAGCCCGACGCCAGTTCAACGCCGTTCAACACCAGATCGTAGGACTTGGCACGGCACCCGGCCGGATCGGTCGACAGCTTCTCGATATGCTCGTCGAGCACCGACGTGAACGGGTGATGCGCCGCCATCCAGCGATTGTCCTCTTCATCCCATTCGAACATCGGGAAATCCACCACCCAAAGAAATCGAAAATCGCGCGGATCCAGAAGCTTGTGGCGATCGGCGAACTTACGCCCGGCCAGCAGCCGGAAGTTGCCGCATGCCTTCAGCACCGTCTCGCTGGGGCGCGCGCCCTTCGGCGCTTCGCCGAATCCGGCGAGCATCAGCATGTCCTGCTCCGTCGCGCCGGTGAGTTCGCGGACCTTCGCCATCGCTTCGGGAAAGTCCCGTTCCAGGCGCTTGGCGTCGTCAAAAACGCGGAGCCCGAGTTCCTGGCCCGCGGCCTTCAATTCGTCGCGTTCGCGGCGCGTGAGCACACCAGTACCCGGAATGTGAATCGCAATCAGCGGACTGGCGGCATCCACCAGATTCGCGCCTTCGAACAAATCCGTCACGATGTAGAAAGGCGGCAGCCGCATTTCCGGTTTGTCGGTACCGTAGGCTCGCATCGCTTCGTCGTAAGTCATCCGCACGAACGGCGCTTTCACGTCCACATCCACCAGCTTGCACAGACGCTGCATCAACGGTTCGATCGCCTCGAACACCCGGTCCTGCTGCGGAAACGACATCTCGAGATCGATCTGCGTGAATTCCGGCTGCCGGTCCGCGCGCAGATCCTCGTCGCGGAAACAACGCACAATCTGGAAGTACTTGTCGTAGCCGCTCACCATCAGCAACTGCTTGAAGATTTGCGGCGACTGTGGAAGCGCGTAGAAAGTACCCGGGTTCACCCGCGACGGCACCAGGTAGTCCCGCGCGCCCTCCGGCGTTGACCTTGTCATGAACGGTGTCTCGATTTCGAGAAAACCCTGCTCGTGCAGACACTGTCTCGTGGCGAACGCCGCCTCTGACCGCAGTACGATATTGCGCTGCATCCGCGGACGCCGCAAGTCCACATACCGGTACTTCAGGCGCGCCTCTTCGCTCACGTCCACGTTGTCTTCCATCGGGAACGGCGGTGTGCGCGAATCGTTGAGGATCCAAACCTTGTCCACCACCACTTCCACCTCGCCCGTCGGGAGGTTCGGATTTACCGTCTCCGCCGAACGCTTTTCCACGTGGCCTTCCACCGCCACCACATACTCAGACCGGATCATCTCGGCTTTGGAGTGCACTTCCTTCTGCACATCCTCGAGAAACACAGCCTGCGTCACGCCAAACCGGTCACGCAGGTGGATGAACACCACGCCGCCCAAATCGCGGCGCCGGTGAACCCAGCCCATCAGCAGCGCACGTTGGCCCGCATGTTCGGCGCGCAGATCGCCGCACGTGTGTGTGCGGCGCAAGTCACCCAAAAAATCCAAAGGTACGGAGGTTTCCATAATGATTGATAGCGGTCTAATTGAATTTCGCGAGAAGCCCGTCGCGATCCACCGTGAGTTGATCGCCCGAGGCCATGTCTTTCAGCGTATACGCGCCGGCGTTCATTTCATTCTCGCCCACCAGCAGCACGTATCGCGCCGCCAGTTTGTTCGCGAGTTCCATGGCGCGCTTCAGTTTCACGTCTCCCCCCAACTCCACCACCGCGCCCAGCTTCCGGATCCCAGAGGCCAGGCCGGCCGCGTGCCGCAGCGCCGCGGCTCCCATCGGAGCAATGTAGAGATCAAGCACGTGCTGGTGGGCCTCCGGCGCGGTCTCCTCGAGCGACATCACCAGGCGGTCTTCCCCAATCGAGAACCCGATGCCCGGCGCGTGGACCTTTGAGCCCAGATCTTCGGCCAGTCCATCGTAGCGGCCGCCGCCGAGAATCGAGTTTTGCGCGCCCAGCGCCCCGTGCTGGAATTCGAACGTCGTGCGCATGTAATAGTCGAGGCCCCGCACCAGCCGCGGGCGGATTTCGAATTCGATGCCGCGATCGCGCAGCAATGTGTACACCATCTCGGAATGGCCGCGGCAGGTGTCGCAAAGATGTTCCGCGATCGACGGCAGCGCGTCGATGATCGGCTGATCGGCCGGAACCTTGCAATCCAGCACGCGCAGCGGATTGGTCTCCGCGCGCCGCTGGCAATCGCCGCAAAGCCGCGCGGCTTCCGTCTTCAGCTTCTCGCGAAGCGCTGCATTGAACCGCGGGCGGCATTCCGGGCAGCCCACCGAATTCACCAGGATCATTGACCCGGCAAGCCC
>JBGSME010000663.1:0-2684 GCA_041740335.1 Bryobacteraceae bacterium
GATCATCGTCATTGAGTCCGCAAAGCCGGTGAGAGCGAGGGACTGATCGAGGTCGCCGGAATCGGAGAGATCGCCGCCGCGGTCGCGCAGCCCATGCTCCAGCGCATCGATGTATGCGCCTTGCAGCCGGCTGGCCGTCCAGAGCCCGGCCAGCGCCACCACTACGGCCGTCGACACGATGCCATAGTGAGACAAACCCGGACCGAGTAAGAGGAGGAGACTGACGAGGCCGCTGCCGATGGCGTCGCCGCAACGGTCGAAGCCGACATCGATGACAGACTTCGCCGAGCGCTTCTGATGATTCGGCATCGGCGCGTAGAAGAGTTCATAGCCGGCGCGAAACAGAGATCCGCGAAAGACCATTTCGAGTCCGCGGGCGATGGCGGCTGAGGCGAGACCCGGAGCGCCAAGCGCAGCCAGGCCACCGAGGCTGACGGCGATGGGGAGTGTACCCACCGTGCGGGCCATGCCGAGCTGGTTGAGCGCGAATCCGCTGAGCCCGGCTTGTACCAGGAACGTGAGCACGCCGGTGACGCTGTAGAAGGCGGCGAAGAATCGGAGCAGTGTTTCGCCTCGTCCATATTGCGCCACCGCTTCGGCCTTAAAGACGTAGTCGATCATAGACGCGCTGATGGTGCCTAGGATCACAAGGGCGGCGATGGTTCGCAGGTAGGGGACCTCTGTGAGCAGGGCCAAGCCGGAAGGCTGCGAGGGGTCCGTATCCGGCCGTTCGGCAACGGGGCCCGCTTCCCGGCGCAGGGCCAACAGCAGCACGGCGCAAAGGCAATGGTAGCCGGCGAGGACGGGAATCAACATGGGGAGCGACGAGTATGCGGCGATTCGTTCGGCCGCGATGCCGCCGATCATTCCTCCCAACGTTCCAGCGCCGGCGATTCTTCCCACCAACTGGCGCGCGCGGTGGGGGTCAAACTGCTCATTGATCACGCTCCAAAACCCGGAGCTGAGAAGCGCGCCGAGGCTGATGGTCTGGAGATAGAATGCGACGGCGGAGGCGCGGGGGAAGTGATCGATCGAGATCCACAACGCGAGCTGCAGAGCGGCGCTGGCGGCGAAGGCTGCCGGCACCAGGCGGGCGGGTGTGAATCGCGCCATCGCCCACGACGACACTGAGACGGAGAGGATGGATACGACGGCCGCGACAGCCACCATGGTCGGTAGCGATGTGATGGAGAACTGCGTAAGGAAAAACGCGTCCCGAACCGCCTTCGATCCGACGTGGGCCGCGAGCATCACCATGCAAGCGGCCATCGCCGCAGCCGCGGCGCGTGCGTCTTCGTGCAATGGAACGCGGGTGGTCAACGAGTGTGCTTACGTGGGAACACGGTCAGGCCACCGGATTCCGCAGTATGCCGATTCCTTCGATTTCCACTTCGACGAGATCGCCGGGCGACATCGCCTTGGTGTTGCCGGGAGTGCCTGTAAAGATCAGATCACCGGCGTCCAGCGTAACGAAGCGGGAGATTTCGCTCACGATCGTCGCTGGGTCAAACAAGAGATCCGCGGTGGTTTGTTCCTGCACAACTTCGCTGTTCAGCCGTGTGCGCAGCGGTAGCTTACCGTAATCGAGGCCGCGGACGAGGACGGGGCCGCAGGGTCCGAATGTATCGCAACCCTTGGCGCGCCACCACTGGACGTCCTTATCGGGGCCGCGCTGCCAGTCCCGCTCGCTGACGTCGTTGCCGCAGGTGACGCCGAAGATGGCTTGTGCTGCTTCTTCCCGGCTCGCCTTCGAACAGGTCTTGCCGATTACCAGCACCAGTTCTCCTTCGTAGTGCAGATTCTTCGATGTCTCGGGAATCCGGATTTCGCCGCCCGGATCCTGCAGGCTGGTGACGGGCTTGTAGAATATTTCCGGGCGCGTGGGTGCGGTCCGCTCGCCGAGATGGCTCTTGTAGTTGAGCCCGACGGCGAAAATCTTTCTCGGCGCGGCCGGCGCAGCCAGTTCGATCTTGTGGATCGGAACGGGCTCGCCGGCCGGTTGCCACTTGCCGAAAGGATCGCCTTTGATTCGCTGCACCGTGTCGTTCTTGAGCACTCCCCAAGCGGGTTCGCCGTTCTTGCGGCGGAAGCGCACAAAGCGCGTGACCCCCTTTGCCAGAGGCTTTGGTGGAATCCCCAGCGCGGCGAAGGCGGATTGGGCAAGCTGTTTGTCTTTATTCTTCTTGGCCATGAGTGGTGTTTTACTGATACTCTTCTGTCAGCCTACAACAACGCGAACCCGGCACGGGACCCGACGGGTACGTATCATGACAGAAGTGTGATGCCTCGCCGGTACTAAAATGCTTGCCGCTCTGTTCGCATTCGTCGCTCTTCAGGCCGTGGTCGACCAGGCTTTCGTGAACGTGCGCGGCGCGGCCGTGGTGCTCGAAGTGGCCACGGGCAAAGTGCTGGCGATTCACAATCGTCCGGTGGCGGAGAATCATCGCGCGGCGCCGGGGTCCGTGATGAAACCGTTCGTGCTGGCGGGGCTGATCGGATCCGGAAAATGGCCGGCGAAGTTAGCGGTAGTCTGTGCGCGGAAGGTGTTGGTCGGAGGGCGGAATCTCGACTGTAGCCATCCGCCGTTGCCGGTCGCGCTCGATGCCTCGGACGCACTTGCATTCTCGTGCAATTTCTATTTCGCCACCGCCGCGGCGAAGGCCGGTCCAGCAGCGGTTGCGGAG
>JBGSME010000664.1:0-7059 GCA_041740335.1 Bryobacteraceae bacterium
GCCGGCCAGATCCACCACGCCGCCGGCCGGCACCACCGGAACGCCCGCCGCAGTCGGCGCTCTGAGAGCGAGCATTCCGAGAATCAGCGTCACGGGGCCCGCCCACAGGATGTTTTTCATGGCTCTCTCCTCCTTATTGGTAGTTCGAATGCTATTCGCGGCGGGTAACGGTATCGTAGATGCAGCAAATTTGATCGGTGATTGATTCCGGACTATACGTTGTGCGAACGTGCTCTTCGAGCAGCCGCCCGAGCGTCATCCGCTTTCGAGGCGAGTTCAGCAGAAACAGGATCGCGTGCGCGAGAGACTCCGGCGACTTCGGCGGTACTAGCACTCCCGCGCGCCCTCCGTCGAGCACCTCCGGACACTGCCCGACGCTGGTGGCAACGGTAGGCAACCCGGCCATTCCGTATTCGAGCAGCGACAACGGCAGCCCTTCCGACGACGAGCCCAACACCCCGACGTCGCAGGAGCGCAAAATGGAGCCCACATCGTCGCGAGGGCCAAGCCACGTCACGTTCGCCGACAGTTCCTCGGAGATGATCTCGTCCTTCACTTTTCGGACATAGTCGGGAGCGCCGGCGCTGCCGAGCAGAATCAGGTGCGCGGCGGGCATCTGGCGCGCGACAATCCGCATGGCGCGCAGCAGATTGAGATGATCCTTCTGCGGACGCAGGTTCGCCACGCAGGCGATACGGCTGCCCGGGATCCCGGGTAGATCTGGCTTCGGCGCACCGGCCAAAGTCTGGGACAGGCTGACGAAGTTCGGCACATACCACACGCGTTCGGCCCGGACCTGGAGTTTGCGGCGCGCCCATTCGGCAAGAATTCCGTTCACCGACATCACGCCAGAAACGCCGCGGGTGGCCATCCGGTAGAGCCATACCGGACGATCCTCGAGTTCAGACTGGCCGTAGTGGTCATGCCAGATCACGCGCGGCGCCCCGGTTAAAGCCGCCACCATGCGCGCCAGAAACAGCGAAGAGCCGTGTGCGTGCATGATCTGAATGTTGTTCTCGGTCACGAACGACGCCAGACGGCGGATAGCTCCGCTGTCGAAACGATGCCGCCTCCCGAGACGGAGGTGATTTACGTCGGGCGACACTTGCGCCGCCAACGGACCCTCTGCCCGCGTGGAACACAGTGAGACCTCATAGCGGCTCCGCGGAAGATGGTTCACCAGATTCACGGCCACCCTCTCGGCACCGCCGAACTCGAGGCTGTCGATCAGATGCATCACGCCAACTTTATTCATTCCCTCTTCCTTCCCGCATCGGTAGCTGCGCTGCAATCCCGGATTCGGCCCAAGCTGGACCGGTCTGCGGCGAAATCGTACGCTCGGGTTCCGCGACTGACAGGCGCACGGACCATTTCTGCTCGAGAAGCGCGCGGATCGCTTCGCGTAGCCCCTCCATTGAAAACTGCTGCGCCCATTCGGCCGCCAGGCCTCGCATCGTCTCGTATTTTTCGGGATTCGCCGCCAAATCCACGATCGCTTCGGTCAACGCGCCGACATCGCGCGGCTCCACGGCAATCCCGCGTCCGGCGAGCATTGTCCGGAAATACCCGCGATTGGAACCGATGCAGATCAACCCAAAAGCCATCGCCTCGGCGGCCGACTTCGGCCATCCCTCTGTTTGCGACGTCAGAACCAGGGCATCGGAACGTTCCAAATGCTCGATCACGGTGTCGAAGTCCACCCCGCCGGTAAAGTGCACCCTGTCGGCGATCCCGAGCTTCACCGCCAGACTTTCCAGGGCTTCCCGCTCCGGCCCATCACCGATCACCGTACACTCAGGATCTGCGCCCCGCGCCTTTGCGGCCGCGGCGGCTTCGAGCATGCAATCGATGTTCTTCGCTTTGCTGAGGCGTCCCGTGAACAGAAGACGAACGCGCCCGTCGAGCTTTCGCGCCTGAACCGCACGGCGTGCGCGATCCATCTGAGCCTCGCTGGTCAGCGATGTAAAAAACGGAACGATATGGCTTGGCTGGTTCGGCCAGTCCCCGTAGACGGTCACCGGTCCGCGAAACCAGGTCCTCAGAAGGAAGCGCTGAAACCGGGCGCTGAGTTCTTCACCCGGCACTGCCATCCACGACCCGGCATACTTCGCCACGATCCGCCGCGAAAACAACGGCGCCATCACCGCGCCGAGCATCCCGAGGTTTCCCGGACAGCGCACATGAATCGCGTCGGCCCAACGCATCCCCGCCGTCAATCCGGCGATCATCGACGGCAAATGAAGCAGCAGCCCGAACTTCGCCGCAACGTGATCGCCACCGGCTTCGGCAATAGGATGCAGCGCAATGTTGGGCCGCGAAAACGCGACGCAGTCCCCTGGCGGCGGCTGGTGACGCACCGGGCATGCGATGCGCACTTCCGGAAACAAGTCCGCCCAGAGATCGATTTCGCGGGTGTATGGGCCGTAGGACCACAACTGGCCAGCGTGTTCGTAGTGAATGCAGTGGGAAACGATCAGCAGTTTCATACGTTCATCGCCCCGGCACTTGGGGAAATCCCGAGCCTGACGGCCATGCCTCTTCGAGGCCGGAGGCGCCTTCCGGCATCAGCACCGCCGTGCGCACCCTCCACAGCCGGCCTTGCGGCTTCAGCATCGCAAGCCCCAAAAATACGCCCGCGTTGAGATCGATTCCACTTACGCTCACCCCCATTGTCAAATATCCGAGCGCGGCCATCAGCGGCACCGGTTCCGCGAACCGGTTCGCCTGATCAAATCCGCGCTGGAATACAAGCACTAAAAACCAGGCCAGAAATCCAAGACCGAGCAAACCCGTTTCCGCGCCGATCTGCAGATACAGCGAGTGCAATGCAAGAAACCGTCCGGCATATTCGGCGGCGACATGCCGCCCCATCCCTGGCCCGTGGCCCCATACCGGCGAGTCGGCGATCATGGCCGGAAACGCCTTCCATTGCGCCGCGCGTCCGGTGGTTCTCTTGTCGATGGAGAGTTCGCTGTTGAACGTCTTGTCCAGATAGTCGTTGAGCACGACGCCACGCTCGGTTTGCAGCAGGAGTGCCGTGGCGGCCACCATGCCGAGCGCGCAGGCCAACATCGTTCCACGCTGTTCACGCTGGAACACAAAGATCACCGCCAGCCCCGCCAGCGCCACCAGCCAGGAGCCGCGCGATGTGGATAACAGCAGCGCCGCGCCGGCCGCGAACATCAATCCATACCGGAAGATCGGGCTGTTTTTCACCTCGATCAAGCGCCCGCCGTGCACCAACGAGAGCAGCGACAGCAGCGCCAGAGGAATTCCGAGCGATGTCGGATTGCCCACCGACCCTCCGTCGTCCAGTTCCGCGTACCCCAGGCGGCCGCCAAAGGCAAGGAACGCCCCCGCCTCGCAAAGCACACAAAGCCCCAGCCCAAGCATCGCCGTCCGGAAGATCTTGACTTCACGATAAAGCAGAATCACGCTCACCGACACCGTCACAAGATCGAACATGCGAAAGTTCGAATGCCCATCGCCAGTCATCAGCCACGAAGAGATCCAGTAAATCGAACTAAAAGTGATCAGCCCCATCACCAGCTTGTCGCGCAGCAGTTCCCGGACACTGGGTCTGCGATATTCGTACCAGACCAGCAACGCCAACGCGAACATCGCCTGCGGCCCGTCGTAGAAGAACTTGTTGCGGAAAATGACAAGGGCGGGAATGGTGGCCAGCAACAGCGCCGTGATCCGCTCCGGTGCTTTCTGCAGACCGTGCCACCCCACGAAGACGATCAGCAGCGCGTAGTACACGTAGGCGCCAAGCAGCGGGCTGCCCATCAACGCCCAGGCCGGCACCGATATCGCAAGCGTCTGCAGCAGCAGATACTTGTCGATTCCGCCCGGCAGGAACTGGAACTGCGCCGGGGGCCTCGCAAGCTGGGGGGAAAGAGCGGTTGAGGTCATAGTGTCAAATCTTGGGTTGGGAAACGGGTTCTTCGGCCCTGTCCACTGCGATCCCGGCGGCCAGCGAATACTGGCAGCGGGGTTTGGGTTCTTCGAATCGCGGCGGGCGTACCACGCACTCAAGCGCGCCATAAACCAATCCGGCGCTCCGGATCAGCGGCGTGAACAGCCATGGCCGGCGGATCCACGATGCCGTGTCCATCGCGATCTGAAACGGAACGTCCAGCCAAAACAGCGCGCTGTGCCTTAGGGAAGGTTCTGGCGTGTGCCGTTTCCAGACAAAATACTTGTTCACGATATCCATTCGGCCGCGCCGGAACATCACCGGCCTGCCTCCGGGCGCGTGGAGGTGCAGAATATGCGCGTCGCCGCAGCAGGCGAGTTTCCATTCGCGGCCCGCGCGCAACGACGCTTCGACGTCCTCGCCCTGCGAGTAACCTTCGAAATATTCCGAGAACCGCATCGTGCGAAATACTTCCCGCCGCCATGCGCTCGCGCCGCCAGGCACGATATCAACGGGAATCTGGCCGGTGAACTTCTTCCATAACCCGCGCGGCAACGATGTGCTCGATTCGAAATAACGGCCCGGAGCCAGATCCCGAGGCACCAGGCCGAGCCGGAACCGCATCGCCCATCGCCCCGATAGCGGCTTGTCCATCTCATTCACGATGCATCCGCCGACCACGCCCGTCCGGAACTCCGGATCAGCCGCGAACACCTGCCGGATCCGGGCGAAATAGCCCGGTAGTGGAACGGTATCGTCATCAAAAAAATAAAGAAAGTCGCGCGTACTGACGTCGATCCCGGCGTTGCGCTGGCGCGTCAATCCGCGGTCGCCTTGTGCGTACACCAGATCGAACGCCAAGCGGCGGGATTTGCTCCAGGCCTCAAGCCTTGCGCCCAGTTCGCCGCCCGCGGCGCCATCAATCACCACCACTTCCCCTGGCGCATCCGGCAAATCGGCGATCGCCTCGAGCAGCCGGATCACCTCCGGATACCGATTAAAAGTAGGCACAACCGCAGTGCAGTCGGCCAGTGTTTCGCGTTTTTCGGAGGCGGGAACGCGCCAACCCGGGATCACTTTCACCGCTTCGTTCACGCCGCGTCCCTCCACCAGAGCGCCGTAAAAACGTTCCCGTCGAGCGGATACCGCCGCTCCAACTCGTCATGGATCTCAGTCCACTGCGCGTCGAGCATCCGCGGATTCCGCTTGCCCAGAAACCGCGCCGTGGCAATCCATTCGCGCCGGAACCCGGCCAGCATCCCGGGCAGCTCATTTTCCCAATCGAAGCCGTTGGCTCCCAACGGTGGGTACTGGCCAAGCAGCTCGTCGGGAAAATATGGGTCGGCGATCCGATTGATCTCCTTGAAAGTCAGGTCCTTGCGCAGCCCGTGACGTTCGCGCAGATAGGCGTTCACCCGGCTGTCGAACGCCTGCGTTTCCGAGGAACGCGAATGGCTGCCGGTAACAAGCAGTTTGGCTGGGCGGAGAAACGGCCGTATACGGTCCAGCAGGCGCTTGGCCTCGCGCTTCTCCACCATCCGGCTGGCGATCTCCGCGTTGGCCCAAAAGCGCCGGTTCGGCTCGCTCGCCATCACGTAGCCGCCCCCGGTGCGGCGCACCTTCGCCGCGGCAAACCTCAGAAAGGCATCCACGCCGAAAAGAAAATGCGCGAGTGAATGGGAAACAACCAAGTCGTACTCCCTGGCTGGGGCGGCGGCGTGAGGCTCTGTCCATTCCAACCGCGTAATCCGGCATTGGCCTTCAAACACCTCGTCGACGACGCCGGCGGCATAGGCGGAATCCCGCCCTGGAATTCCCTTCCCGGCCCCGAGCACAAGTATGGACGGCTGCACGGGCGCCAATTGCCGGCTCCGCGCCAAACCGCTCCGAAAGATGTCGGACGACGGACAAGCTGGCCGGTCACCCTCCACTGCGCCGCCGCCATGCTGCTGCTGCGACGCGATGAATGCTTCGCGGACCGCCGTCACCATTTCCTCGGGCAGCAATCCCATACCGGTCCGCGCCGCGATCGCCTCGAGCGCCGCCTGATCGGAGTGGCGGAATATACCGCTGGACGGGACAAAGTTCATGATGCCGCCTGCAGGACCTCCTTGCCTTGCCCGTCTTTCTTGCTGGCGTACCGCTCAAGCGCGGCGATGATCCGGCCGGTCGATTCCCCCAGCGGCACATTCACCTGCTGTTCAAGCAGCGCTCGCCGCCCATCGCGGTCGAGCCCCGGATTCTCCAGGTACGCGTTCACAAACTCGGTGAGTTGCTCCTCGGATCGCGCCACCCGCGAAGCGCCGAATTTCAGCACCGGCTGGAAGTGATCGAAGTTGTAGTAGTAGTCGTAGACCGGCATCCCGAACAGCGGCGGATCGTTCACATCGAACGCCATGTTCACCACCGGTTTGTCGTGCAGCCCGAAATCGAGGGTCATCGTCGAGCCGAGATTGATGTTCATGTCGGCATGGGCCGTCAGATTCGAGAGAAACTGAACGTCGCGCGCTGTCGGCAGGACCTTCGTCCAATCGTTCTTCGCCGCGAAGGTCCACTCTGGCTGGCAGTAAATCATCTCCGGATATTTTCGCCGCACCTCAGCGTACCGTGCGCCGTCGTCGACCGGCACCGGCCGCACCAGAACCTGCGGGTTGCCCTTGATCCGCCCTTCGCGAATCTGCCGGATCAACACTTCGACGTGCAGCGGATCCTCCGGACACGTACCGGCGTCCCCGCCGGAATAACAGATCAGCTTCCGCGACGGATCCGCGCCTACCCGGCTGAAGAACTCGGCCCGGCTCCAGTGGATCGCCGGGTCCGCATAAGGGTCAAACTGCGGCGTCCCGACCACCGACACATGGTCCGGCTTCACGCGCGGATAGAACCGCATCAGTTCCTCCGCCATGTAGTCGCTCCAGACGAAATAGTGATTGAACGGAGCACAAATGCGGCCTTTGCTCGACAGGTTGTCCCAACTGAAGATGAAGCTCACCGCCGGGACACCGGATTCGCGCGCGGCCAGCACCACCGGCGTCACCGAGGTCGGCCTCTGATGCGAGCAGAACAAAACATCGGGCTGAAAGCGCTCGATTTCACGCCGGTAATATTCCACCTCGGGGCGCCGCGCCGCAGCCGCGCAA
>JBGSME010000665.1:0-6086 GCA_041740335.1 Bryobacteraceae bacterium
TGCGGCGATTGCCGGACTGCTGGTGGGCGGCTTCTATTACTACGTCAACAATCGCAACACCTTCACTCCGGGCCCGCCCGCCGCGACCAAAGGCGCTGAGCCTGAACCCGGCGGCACCGCGCATGCCACCAAGTACCTTGAGGCCACCGGCGTCCGCATATTCGAGGACTCGAAGAAGCCCCGGCTGCGACTTCTGCTGATCAATCACGCATCGGCGGATCTGGCCGATCTGAAGGGCACGCTCACAATCGTGGTCAGGGACGGCAACAAGGAAGTGGGGACGATGCCATTCTCGCTCGACCAATTGCGCGCCTACGAAGCCAAGGAAATCGAGGGTCCGCTGAAGACCAGCTTGCGCGCCTACGAACTTCCTGACTGGCAATTCGTCCGCGCGGACATCCAGCTCAAAGAGTAGCCTCGAAGGCGTCAGCGGATGCCGCGCTGGGCGCCTAAAAAGAAGAGAGCGTCCCCGGAATCACCCGTCCCCCGGAGACCACCGCTTCCCGCACGGCAAGTATCGCGGCGAGGCTTCGGAACCCCTCATGAGCGGACACAATTGGCTCGGCGCGGCGCTCTGCCACGTCGAGAAAGTGGTTAAGCTGCCGCGCCAACGGATCGCCCGGTTCGACGCGGATCGTGCCCGTGGTGAACGGCAGCGCCCATGACCGCTGGCCCTCCTGACGCCACCACCGCAGCGACGGCAGCGCCAGTGAGCCGTGCGTGCCCGCCAGCACAAGACTGTCCTGCGACGACTCATGTGCATAGATCGGGTTTTCTCCCGAGGTCTGCTCCCAGCTGAAAGGGGAGACGGCGCAATCTGATACCGCCAACGTGCCGACGGCGCCGCTTTCGAACTCGAGCAGCACCGCCGCGGTGTCTTCCACTTCATTCCGGCGCACGCGGCTGGAAGCGATCGCCTGCACACTGGAGATTTCTCCCGCCAGCGCTCGTAGGCTGTCGATCTCATGAGCCAGGTTGATCAGGATCGGGCCCCCACCCGGACCCGTGCGCCACCCGGTCTCGAAATACTCGCTGGGTTTGTAGAACAGGCTGGATCCAGCGATGGAGACCATTCTGCCGAGATGTCCGGCGGCGGCGTATTTGGCCGCAGCCTGGATCAGCGGGCTGTGCCGCCGGTGGTATCCGGTGAGAATCGGGGTTCCCAGCCGCTCCACCGCTCTCACCAGCTTCGCGGCTTCGGACAGTCCACCGGCCAGCGGCTTCTCAACGAGCACGGGTACGCCGGCTTCGAGCAGCGCGATCGCGGTTGTGGCGTGGTCCTCTGTGGGTGTGGCGACAATGGCGCCGTGCGGACGGTGCGCCGAGAGCATGGCAGCGGTGCTCCCATAGAAAGGTAATGACCGCTCGGCGGCCCACGCCGCCGCGGCCGGGGATGGGTCGACGACCGCGGCAACCTGCGATCGCGGATTCTGCTCAATCCGATTGGCGTGCTCTTTTCCGATCACGCCCGTCCCGATGACGGCGATGCCGAGCGGCTGTCGTTTTTGCGCTGCCATGGCCAGTCTGCATTTTTACCATGTTGAGAGGAGCTAAGGCCCGCCGCGTGATTGACAGTCCTCAAGCAAGGGTGCTAAGGTCCCTGTTATGTAAGTACTAGACCGCTCCCGGAGGGCGGCGCATCTACAGCGTCCGACTAAGGAGTTTCCTTATGAGGATTTCAGCTACTTTGCTCGCTTTTCTCGCTCTGCCGGCAGCGATGCTCGCAGGCAGCATAACCTCCACCCAGGAGGTATGCGTAACCGTCACTTCAACCGACCTTGTCCTCGATGGCCCGTCGGTCGCTGAACAGCAGTTTTGCGCGACCGTCGATCCCGAGACCGGTGAGTTCGACTTTTCACAGTCCGAAATCGCCCTAGGGGACGACTTCATCAACCAACTGTCCTTTGGCGGGCAGGTTGATCCGTTCCTGATCTACTCCGTCGGCATTGTCGACGGCGGTGCACCCAGTTCGTTCCTTTTTGTCTTTTCGATACCGGTAGCTGGCGGACCCTACAATACTGCCAGCCACACGATGTCGGCGAGTCTCACCGATGGCGGTGACGGGTCCATCTCGTTCACGCCAACCGGCGCCGCAACCGATATCGCCTTCGCCTCCATTGATGCCAGCAATCTTGGGATCGATCTCGGCGGCTTGGGTTGCATCGCCGGCGGTGGCTCCTCTACCTGCCCTCCTGGCGGTGGCGGCTTCGCCGCATCTACCGGGTTCGGACCGTCCTCGCCGGCGACGATGTCGGTCGCGGTTGCATTCGACGGATCCGGGGCCTTTGACACCTATGGCGTCACCGGTTCTCTCGAACTCGATGCGGCCTCGGTTCCCGAGCCGGTCTCGGCAGTACTCGGCGGGCTTGGGCTCGCCGGTCTCGCACTGCTCCGCCGCCGGCGCGTACGCTAGTTCGCTTCCAACCAACGGCCCGGGTTCCGCGTTTGCGGCATCCGGGCCTTTATTTCATTCGCAGTCCCTCCTTCCCTCGTCCGAACCGGCGGCTTGACAATCCCCACCGTATGTAACTACCCTGGTTTCAGATAATGTGTAACCGCCTCACTTACAGATTCGCCCGGGATGCCAGCTAACTCCCGATTGGCCATCGCCATCCATGCGCTCGGGATTCTCGCGCTCAAGGATGGCACGCCGGTGACCTCGGAATGTCTGGCGATGAGCATCGGAACCAATCCCGTAGTGGTCAGACGGATCGTCGGCCGATTGGCCAAGGCCGGCCTGGTTACGGTTCAGATGGGGGCCGGTGGAGGATCGAGGCTCGCCCGTTTGCCGAAAAGGATCACTTTGGCCGATATCTATGCTGCGCTGGACGAAGGCGCGGTCTTCGATGTGCCGCTGCTCAAAGACTCCCACGCGTGCAAGTACGGCATCACGGTTCGGCCTGTTCTGCGAGAAGTTTTCGCGGATGCCGAGAGCGGCCTGACCAAGAAATTACGCAACGTCTCCCTGTCGGACGTAATCAAGCTGGTGAAGGAGCGGCTTCCCAAGTCGTCCCTCTGAAAGAGCATCCCGTGGCAAACGATCAAACAAAATCAAAGAAACCGGCGTCCCTTTCCCAGTCATGGCAGCACGCGAAAGAGCTTGTGTGGGCGCATCGCCGCCGCCTCGCGCTCGGCGGCGTCCTGATGATGGTGAACCGACTCGCGGGATTCGTCCTGCCGGCTTCCTCGAAGTATCTCATCGACGACGTGATCGCTCACGAGCGTTTCGAAATGCTCAAGTGGATCGCCCTTGCGATCGGTTTGGCAACCCTCCTTCAGGCCCTCACTTCCTTTGCGTTGTCGCAGATTCTGGGCGTCGCCGCCCAACGCGCGATTACCGAAATGCGGCGGCGCGTTCAGGCCAAGATCGGACGGTTGCCGGTTTCCTATTTTGATTCGACGCAGTCCGGGCAGTTGATTTCGAGGATCATGAGCGACGCCGATGGGATCCGGAACCTGGTGGGCAGCGGTCTGGTCCAACTGGTGGGAAGCTCGATCACTGCGCTCATCTCGATCGGCGTTCTGTTTTGGATCAACTGGCGGATGACGTCGGTAACCTTGCTGGTACTGGTGGCTTTCGGCGGTGCGCTCGCCTTCGCATTCAAGCGCCTTCGCCCTATTTTCCGCGAGCGGCAGGAGATCAGCGCGCAGGTCACCGGGCGCCTGGGTGAATCGCTCGGCGGAATTCGAATCGTCAAGTCGTACACAGCGGAAAAACGCGAAGAGCTGGTGTTCACAAAAGGGGCTCATCGGCTCTTTCGCAATATCGCAAAATCCATGACGGGGGTTTCCGCCATGACCGGGTTCTCTTCCGTGATCATCGGCGCCATTGGCGTGGTGATGATCCTGGTGGGCGGCAACTCTGTGATGGCGGGTGAAATGACTCTCGGCGATCTATTCATGTACATCTTCTTCACCGGACTGATGGCGCTTCCCATCGTTGAGTTCACGTCAATCGGAACGCAAGTGACGGAGGCCTTCGCGGGTCTGGACCGCATCCGCGAGGTTCTTGGCACTCCCACGGAAGACGTGGGCGATGAGAAAAGAGATCCCCTCCCGGACGTGGATGGGGCGATCCGCTTCCGGGACGTCCATTTCGAATACAACGCCGGCACGCCGGTGCTTCGGGGTATCTCGTTCGATTCACCGGCCGGATCGACAACCGCGATCGTCGGATCGAGCGGCTCGGGCAAGTCGACCATGCTGAACCTGATCCTGAATTTCATCAAACCGGGCCAGGGAATCGTTTCGGTGGATGGAAAGGATATCCAGTCGATCAAAGTCCGGGACTACCGGCGATATTTGGGCGTCGTGCTGCAGGACAACTTCCTCTTCGAGGGCACAATCCTCGAGAACGTCCGGTTCGCGAATACGAAGGCGACGCTCGACGAGGTTCAAGAGGCGTGCCGGATCGCGTATTGCGACGAGTTCATCGATAAGTTCGAGGACGGTTACGACACCGTGGTTGGCGAGCGTGGGGTGAAACTTTCAGGCGGACAGCGGCAGCGAATCGCGATCGCCCGAGCACTTCTGGCGGATCCAAAGATCCTGATTCTGGACGAGGCGACTTCGAGCCTTGATTCGGAAAGCGAAAAGATGATTCAGGACGGTCTCAAGACCCTGAGGCAGGGCCGGACGACGTTTGTCATCGCGCATCGCCTTTCGACGATCATTGGCGCCGACCAGATTCTGGTAGTGGAAGACGGCCAGATCGTCGAGAGAGGAACGCATCGCGAGCTGCTGTCTCTGAATCGGCGGTACCGGCAGCTCTACGACAAGCAGTATCAGTTTGAGCGGAACCAGTTCATCAACCCGGGGGAAGATTTCACGCCCGAGCCTCAAGCCGCGCCGGGCAAGCGGGTGCTGTTGTCGAACAAGCTCTAGCCGCGCCGCACTTGGATAAGATGTGGACAGGCACAGGAGGCCTTTTCATGAACAGAAGAGATCTACTGAAGAGCGCAGCGCCAGCCGCGGGACTCACGATTCTTCGCAGCGGCATGCTACGCGGGCAGACGGCTCCGAGCAACAAGCTCAACGTCGCGCTGATCGGCGTGTGGGGCCGCGGCACCGCGCACTACAACACACTGCGCAATGAGAACGTGGTCGCCATTTGCGACGTGAATGAATTCCGGATGAAGGAAGCCCTCGAGATTTTCCCAAAAGCGAAAACGCATTGGGACTGGCGGAAGCTGCTCGATCAGAAGGACGTGGAGGCGGTGATCATATGCACCGCTGACCATCATCACGCCTTTATCGCCAATTGGGCGCTCAACCGCGACATGCACGTGTTTTGCGAAAAGCCGCTCGGCATCTGCGTGAACGAAGTGCGGACGGTCCGCGCGAACTACTTGAAGCGCCGCGCCAAGGTAGCCACCCAGCACGGCACGCAGCGCCACGCCTACCCGAACTTCGAACGGATTCGCGAGTTGATACTCGATGGCGCCATCGGCGAGCTGCAAACGGTACACAGTTGGGACAGCCGCAAGCTCCCTCGGCCGGGATATCCGCAGGGCGAAGGGCAGCCGCCGCCGCAACTACAGTATGAGCAGTGGATTGGACCGTCGCCCTACCATCCCTATAGCCCGCAATACTTCGGCGGCTCGAGCGGCTTGAATTGCCTGTTCTGGAATATGTACCGCGACTTCGGCGTCGGGCAGATGGGCGACATGGGCGCCCACACGATGGATCTCGTGTGGAACTCGGTGGACGCGGGCGCGCCGTCGAGCATCGACGTCGACTGGGAGGTGAGCGATCAGTACGATCCGAACATCTGCCCGGTCCGTTTGAAAGCCATCTTCGAACATCCCGCCAATGCATGGCGAGGCCCCGTGAAGCTGGTGTGGTATCAGGGGGGGCTGAAGCCGGAGTCCCCAAAAAGTTACATCGACGTATCGCGTATCGGCAACGGGGCTATCTTCGAAGGTACGAAGGGCAGCATCCTTGCCGACTTCACCACGCGGGTAGTAATTCCGAATAACGACGATGGCGACTTTACTTACTACAAGCGGCGGGGCAAAGATGAGTTGCTGCCCTTGGTGATGGGTACCGGCCAGCCGACGCAGGGAACGCCGCCGCGGCGCGCCGGC
>JBGSME010000666.1:0-3339 GCA_041740335.1 Bryobacteraceae bacterium
GCACCTTCTCCACCCAATGGCGGCGGAGTAGGGCCATCTTCTCTTCCGGGGAATACTGCTTCTGTGCTTTCCTCAAGCGTTCAGCTCCAAACTACTCTTCGGCTAAACGCTCGCTCCAATTAGAAAAGAGGCAACACAGTAGGGGTCGCGACAGGCGCCGCAGCCCGTATCGTAGCGCCCTTGCAGGATTTTCGCAGCCTGATCGCTCGGCAAACTCAAGGAGTGGATCCCCACCTCTCGCTTTTCCGGGATGACGGTCATGCGCGCGACCATGCGCGTCTGCGCTTGTTGAATTACCCGCGCGTTGAACTGTTCAGTGACATGGTTGAGGACGTATCGTATGGTGGTGGAGAAGTGTGCGTGCTGAAGGAACTGGCGCACCTTGCCCAGGTTTCCGCCAGTCCGGATGTAAAGCAGGGTGGCCGCGGACGGCCGGATGTTTGACAAGCTGAAAGGCGGAAGAAGGTGTCGTTCCTGGAATTCCCTCAGCCGCTTGACGGACACCCTGGGTGCCGTACAGGACGAGATCAGCCGGTGCTTGAGTAGCGTGTTCTCACTGAAGTACAGAAAAAGCTTGGCGTTCGCTGGAGGGTCCGCGTGTAGCGCGAGGGGTTCGGTGTATTGGCGCATAAACCGGATCAGTTCCACCACTCCGGATTGCTGACGGCGGTCGACTCGATGGAGTTGCCTTTGCTGTTTGCCGGCGCGCGGCTTGTCCCAGACGCAGTAGAAACAATCCTCATCGATTTCATGTGGGACAAGGCATTCCCGTCCAATGCCATACAGCGCGTCGGGGTTCATGCCGGTGCGGGTGGCAATCAGGATCATGAACGGAATGATGTGCTGAGCGCGGGTGGGCACGTCTCCCGGTCTATAAGCTTGCCGGATATCATCGACGTCCTTGGCTGCGGCGGTCAGGATCTTCTGAAAGGTGTCTGGTGACAGCGCTTTGGATGGCGGGATCTCGTTGCTTACGCCGGGAAACAGGTTGGTTGGAGTGGAAAACGTTGGGTCGAACTCTTGCGGGTAAAGCAGCTTCGCCTGGCGCAGGAACCAGCAGCACATGGAGAGGGTGTGCGCCGCACTTTTCCTTTTCAACCGCCGCTCGACGAGCAGCCACAGCGCCATCTCCTTCAATACGTCGCCGCATAGCTGCCTTGCGGATCCTATGTCCGGCTGAGTCTTCATCCGGTAATCCAGGAACCGGCTGAAGAGACGGAGGCAGTGTGCGCAGCTGACCACGCTCAGTTTGCGCAGCCGATCTTGGTGAACAAACCAAAACGTGTTGGCCAGCACACGGGCCAGATCGGGTCGTGACGAAAGAAATGTCAGCCGAACCCTGAACGGGTTTTCTCCCGGGCGTTCAAACGTCTGCTCGAGAGGCGCGGTCCCGGCGCGAAGTTGGTCAAGGTCGCGGACTTGAATCGAGCCCGTTTCGATCAACTTCCAACGCTGCCCCGCGCCGTCTCGCCGCATGGCTCATTCCTCCAGCAGACGATCCACGAAGCTGTTGTGTGCCGCGATCAGATCACTCCGCATGCGATCCGTTATGTGGAGATACCGTTCGGTTGTTGCCAGACTCGCGTGCCCGAGTTCCAACTGCAGAGTCTTCAAAGGATTCGGCGCACCGATGTCCTGAAGATACGCGAGCCGCTCGACCGCGTAGGCGTGGCGGAGCATATGGGGCCAGATGTGTAAGCCAGTTCGTTTGCAGTTGGTCGAGAATACGCGATTGATCGCCGGCGTTCTGAGTGGTCGCCCGGTGCGCGCTACAAACACTGTGCCGGTGGCCTTGGTGCCGCCGTTCGTGCACCGCCTCCGTTCCATATGGACGTACCTTTCAATTGAGCGGAGCAGGCGCACGGGAAACAAGACCGCCCGCCACTTCTGTCCTTTGCCGAGGATCTTGATGGCCACCGTGTCTTTCTCTATTAAGCCAGTGTCCTCAGGGAGCGCGGTCAACGGCAACGAACACAACTCCGCGGATCGCATGCCGGTAAGCCATAGCGTTTCGGCGATCAGCCGGTCCCGCCAATAGCGGAAGCTCTTTATGAATCGTCGTACCTCTTGCCGCGGTGGAATCTGCATTTCTTCCCGCGGCTCTGTCAACCTCAAGTTGTTTCCCGTGGCCGCCGGGCCAGCACCCAGTTTGGGGCTTGGCTTGAGATCGCCAAAACTCCGGTAAGGCGCTCGAACCGCATCCAACTCGAAGGGGAGTGCATCGATCCAGCCTTTCTTAACGGCGAACCGATAGAACTGGCAAATCACCGACAGTTTGTGATTGATCGTGCCGCGCTTGAGGGGCCGTTCTGTTTGAAAGCCCGATTCCGATGCGAGGATATTCCGGAAGGTTGCAAGGTTCCACTCTGTGGCGTGCCGCCATCCAAACCCGAGCCGTTCACAAAAGCTCAACCAATCAGCCAACTGATACGCATAACTCCGCCAGGTTCGGGGCGATCTGGTCCTGCCACTGACAATGCTCAACCTTGCCAGAAAGGCATTCGGTTCCAGTTCCCATCTCATCTCGGAACCGAGGAGAAAAGGCCGCCCTTCCGGATCGAAGAACACGTGCATACGGCCATCAGACGAAACTCACCAGAAACGGTTAGCAGCCGGCGCGGAAAGCCGTGTAAAACATAGGGCACGGACGGCGCCTGTCAACAACTTTGAGACAGTCGGCGAAATGATTTAGTGAGTTTTCCGTTCTGTAGAGGCCGCTGAGTCGGGCTTATTGATTGGGCGCAGTGGCCAGCAGCTCCGGTTTCTGATAGGCCGGATGAATGGCCTGGTCGCGGCGTTCGCTGGTTTCTCCCTCTTGTTCCGAGATTCGATACATCGTTCGCTTAGAGCAAAGGTAGTCGCCTTCATCCAACAACGTGGTCTGGATGGCTGCCGGAGCCCAATCCTGAAAACGTTCTTCATGCAAAACTCCGAGGACGCGTTGGCGTTCCACACACCCCATCGTCCGCGGCGGCGAGATGCGAACTACTCGCGGAGGCAAAGATGCGGACAGGACGAATGGGCCAACAAGGGGGCGGTTTCGATAGAAGGTTGCGCGGGACACGGCAAGCGCCTGACAGGCTGCTTCTATGTCGGCCGCCACCGACAAGGCGACGGCCGTGTCCATGAGTGAGTCTTGCCATCCGGGCCCGGCGGCGATGTCCATCCCAGCAGTGACCCCACTTGTTTTGCATATCGATGATCATCTCCGCACGATGAAGGGCTTCGCTAAGGCGCAGGATTTTGCATCGCAGTAGCTGCAGTTCGTCCTGGCGGGAACCGGGCTTTCGTTTCCGACCGCGGGATTTCGGCGTCAGCCCTTGCCGCATGCCGGCATCG
>JBGSME010000667.1:0-8972 GCA_041740335.1 Bryobacteraceae bacterium
TTGCCATCTTTGCAGATGGCGGCTATGGAACTATTGTCGGCGGTGAAAGCGACGGCGGTTGCTTCCGAATCGGATTGGAGTACGAGGTCGCCGGGCATAGTTGGGATCAGGCCTTCACGAGAATGAGGTCAAAGGTGACGGCGGCGTGTGGGGCGGTGGCTTCGTCGAGCAGGGTGACAGGGCGGACCGATTCGCGGTGGGACACGACGCCGCGCTTGGCGTAGTTCTTGTCGGGATTGCCTTCGAAGAAGGGGTCTGTGGCGAAGTAGAGCTGAGTGATGAGCGGTTTGTGTCCGGGGGCGGTGATGAGGTAGTGGATGTGCTGGGCCGGGCGGTCCGGGTAATGGCCGGGCATGATGGTTTCGATTGAGTAGTCCTTCTCGGCTTCGATGACGAGCTTGGAGCGGTATCGATAGGCGTGGACGTCGTAGATGCCCTTGGAGTCAGCGTGCCAGAGGTCGATACGGGCGCCGGGCACTGCGTCGCCACGGGTGTTGAGGACCTTGCCGGTGACGATGAGGGGCATGCCGGGGTCGCCGGCGACGCGCATGTTTTTGGAGTTCGGAGCGTGTTTCTTGTAGAAGGGCCCGAGCACTTCGGCGGGGGTGGGTTTGAGCGCGGATGCTTCGGCGGCCAGCCAGGCGGCAGAAAGGCGGGTTGCGGAGAGGGCAGCGCCACTGACGAGCAATCCGCGAACGATACAGTTTTCGACGAACTCACGGCGATGCATGACGGTAAGTCTATCACTGATGGCGGTTGGGGTAAGATGTATCGCGAGGTATAGAAATGGAACAACCGGATCCGGGATTGGTGTGGGAAACGATGACGGCGCACCAAAGAGGCGCGGCGCTGAAGGCGGGGGTGGAGCTTGGCGTCTTCGATGCCTTGGGCGATGGTCCGTTGAGCTCGGCGGAACTGGCTGGAAGAGCCGGTGTGGCGGAGCGGGGGATGCGAATCCTTTGCGACTATCTGGCGATCCAAGGGTTGGTAGCGAAGTCAGAGGGCCGTTACGAACACACGCCGACAAGCGCCGCGTTTTTGGATAGCCGATCGCCGGCGAGCATGGCGCCGACGCTGCCGTTTGTGATGAATGACAAGATCATGACGGCATTTCGCGATTTGACTGAGACGATCCGGCAGGGGCGGACGACGCTGGCGGAGCCTTTGGCGGGGGATGAGGTTTCGGAATGGGTGATGTTTGCGCGTTCGATGCAGCCGATGATGGCGGCCGCGGCGGAGTTCATCGGGGATCAGGTGATGAGCGGCGGGAAACCGTCGAAGGTGCTGGACGTGGCGGCGAGCCATGGGTTGTTCGGCTTTGCGGTGGCGCGGCGGGCTCCTGATTGCGAATTAGTTGTGCAGGATTTTCCGAGCGTGCTGGAGGTGACGCAAGAGCACGCGCGGGCGGCGGGTATTCCGGTGACGCCGCTTCCGGGCAGTGCGTTCACGATCGATTTGGGCACCGGGTATGACGTGGTGCTGGTGACCAACTTGTTTCACCATTTTTCGGTGGAAGAGAATATTGCGTTGATGAAGCGATTTCACGATGCGCTGCGGCCCAGGGGCAGGATGATGATCCTCGAGATGGTGCCGAATGAGGATCGGTTGACGCCGGCGGCCGCGGCTTCGTTTGCGTTGATGATGCTTGGGAACACGCCATCGGGCGATGCTTACACGATGGGCGACTATGCTCATATGCTGGAGCGGTCGGGTTTTGGGTTGGGGGCGCTGATGGATGTGCCGATGTCGCCTCAGCAGTTGATTATTGCCGCTCGGCCATAGGCTATGTGGGGTGTGTCGGCTTCCTCGTGGTCGCGGCTCGGACACGGGCATGGCGATTTAGCGCGTTTTTAGGTGGACTCGGCGGAGGGAGAAGTGGTCTTCTCCGGAGGAGACCAGATACATTGTTTTGCCGTCGTGGCTCATCCATTTTGCCGGGAAATTGGAGCTTTCGCCGGGGCCGACATCCCAGGCGGGCGTAAAGAAGGCCGTGGTCCAGGGGCCCCATGGCTCAGGCGCGTCGTAGATTCCGAAGCCGCCTTTGAAGCGGGGCGATTCGCCGGGAAGGATCTGGTTCATGAAATAGCGCTTCAATCCGGCGTTGTAGGTAACCTGGGTTCGATAGCAGAGATCGGGGGAGTTTTCGAAAACGGGGCCGCGTTTGGCGATATCGTTTGTCCAGACGGGGTGGCCAGCTTCGAGTTTCTCGAAGAACTGGTAGGCTTCGCGGCGGCGGATATGCTCGATGGGGACGCGGGCGAGGATCATGCGGCTGGATGGGAGATAGGCGGAATCGGCGTCGGTGGAGTAGACGTACACGTAGCGGTCGCGGGCGCCGGCGTAGTTGGGCCCGAAGTTCAGGAACGTGGGATGTCCGAAGCTGGTGGTGAACTTCCAGTCACTCCAGGTCCAGGTACGGGCGTGATCGGTGGACCAGGCCAATTGGGCGTTGGCGGCGTTGCGGGTCCACATGTAGAGCACACCGTTGACCATGAGGAGACCGCTGGCTTTTTTGCCGTTGGGTCCCGAGCCCTTGTTTTCGCCGGTAGGGGAACGAATGTTGATGGCGTTGAACGACTCCGGGGGACCTTTGAGTCTGGCGAATCCGAGGCCAAGCTTTTCGGGTAGCAGGGGCTCAAAGCCGTAACCGTCGCCGTAGGCTGTGTAGATGGCACCGTCGTCACCCCAAGTGGTTGGCCAGTTGTCGCTGCCGGCGGCCTTTCGCACGATGGAGGACGGCGGCGCCCAGGTCAGAGACTCGATGACGGGGCTGGGCGGATAGGGGGGCTGCGGGTTGCGCGGACGATCCTTGATCGATGCGACGATGGGGCGCAGGAAGGGTTGGAGGCGGGAGAAGACGGCGTGTTGGCCCCAGCCGTCGCCGGCGCGTGCGACGACGAGGTCGAGGCTTGGAATGACGATGATGAGGCTATCGTGGAGTCCCCAGGACCAGAAGGCGTCGGAGGGAACGCCGGCGAGGGAACCGTCGTTGTTGTTCCACCAGAGCAGGCCGTAGTGACGCGGGGCTTCGGGAAATTCTTTGGATCGGGCGACGGGCAAGTCCTCGAAAGTGAGGGTTACGGAGCGGGCCAGGCGCACGAACGAAGCGGGCAGGATTTGTTTTCCGTGGAAGCTGCCTTCGCGCAGGTAGAGCAAGCCGATGCGAGCCATGGCGTCGACGTTGGCGTGGACGCCGGAACCGAATTCGCGTCTTGGGATGCCGTCAATTAGCTCGGGGCGGTAGGCGTTCTTGCGCCAGACGAGGTCTTCGCGCGTGATGCCGAGGGGCGTGAAGACGCGATCGAACAGGAGGTCCTGCAGGTCGCGGTGGTAGGCGAGGGTGAGGCACTCGGCGAGCCAGTTGGGTCCGCCGTCGCTGTAGGACCATTGGGTGCCGGGCTCAAACAGGAGCGGCTGGTAGTCGCCCTTTTTGTCGAAGCCGGCGGTTTGGGTGGCGAGATGGAGAAGCGTGATGCGCGGGAGCCAGCCGGTGGCGTAGTTCGATTCCGGGGGCGCGCCGAAGTTGGGGTGGAGCGCGGCGGCGGGTTGGTTGAGGGTGACCTTGCCGTCGATGAGCGCGAGGCCGAGCGCGGTGACTCCGATCGATTTTGATGTCGATTTTAGATCGTAGCGTTGTTTTGGATCGCCCCAGGAGTAGACGAGGCGTCCGCGGCGAATGATGAAGCCGGAGCCTTTGACTCTGAGGGCGAAATCGCGAGCGGTGTCGAGACTTTTGGGATCCATGCCGGCTTCTTCGGGGCGGCTTTTGGGCCAGGGTCCGGGGAGGGCCGAGAACAGCGGGGCGGAGGCGAGGATGAGGAGCAGCAGGTTTCTCATGGGGTCGGCCGGTGCTACGGCCAAATGATACTGCACTATGGTGGACAATGGAAAGATGTCCCGCTGGCCGGCCGCTGTATTTTTCGCATTGGCGGGGGTGTGCGCGCAGGGCGCCGACTACGAGATTTTGATCAAGAACGCGCGGGTGGCGGATGGAACGGGGAATCCGTGGTTCCGGGGGGACATCGGGATTCGGGCGGGGAAGATTGCGGCGGTGGGCCGGATCGAGGGGAGCGCGGACCGGACGATTGAAGCGGCGAACCGGGTGGCTGCGCCGGGATTCATCGATGTGCATACGCATATTGAGGGAGCAATCGAGAAGGTTCCGCGAGCGGATAATTTTCTTCGGGACGGCGTGACGACGGTGGTGACGGGGAACTGCGGCGGGTCCACGGTGAAGGTGGGCGAATGGCTTTCGAGTATTGAAGCGGCGGGGCTTGGGATCAATGTGGCGACGCTGATCGGGCACAATTCGGTTCGGGCGGAGGTGATGGGGCGGGCGAACCGGAAGGCGACGGAGGAGGAGATCGCGGCGATGCGCGCGGTGGTGGATGGGGCGATGCGCGAGGGGGCGGTGGGCTTCTCGACGGGACTGATCTACATTCCGGGGGCGTATTCGGACACGGCGGAGGTGGTGGCGTTAGCGGGCGCGGCGGCGGCGCATGGAGGCGTATACGCGAGCCACATGCGGGACGAGGGCGCGAACATCCGCGAGGCGATTGACGAGGCGGTGGAAGTGGGCCGGGTGAACAAGATGCCGGTGCAGATTTCGCACTTCAAGATCGATAATCGAAAGTTGTGGGGCGGGAGTTCGGAATCTTTGGCGTTGATCGAGAAGTATAGGCGGCTGGGGGTGGATGTGGTGGTGGATCAGTATCCATACGACCACTCGTCGACGAACCTAGGCATCACGCTGCCGAACTGGGCGTTGGCCGATGGGCAAGAGGCGATCCTCGAGCGATTGCGGACGCCGGAGACGCGGGCGCGGATCCATCGGGAGATGGCGGAATCGCTGGCGGAGCGGGGGCAGCCGGATTATTCGTACGCGATTGTGGCGGGGTTTGAGAAAGACCGTTCGATCGAGGGGAAGACAATAACGGCGATCAATGCGGCGCGGGGGCGGGCGAGGACGGTGGACAACGAGATCGAGACGATCCTCGAATTGATGGAAGCGGGAAGGCCGAGCATGGTGTATCACTCGATGTCGATGGAAGACGTGGAGCGGATCATGCGGTATCGGAACACGACAGTTGCGAGCGACGGGGGCGTGCTGGAATTCGGAATCGGGATGCCGCATCCGCGGAGCTACGGGACGAACGCGCGGGTGCTGGCCGAATTTGTGCGGAACCGGGGAACTCTTACGCTGGAGGATGCGATCCGCCGGATGACGTCGCTGCCGGCGCGGACGTTCGGATTGAAAGGGCGGGGGCAGATCCGAGAAGGGTTCGCGGCGGACGTGGTGTTGTTCGATCCGGGGCGGGTGGGCGACCGGGCAACGTATGAGAAGCCGCATCAGTATACGGAGGGCTTCGACGTTGTGGTGGTGAACGGGGCGATGGCGATCGATGAAGGCAAATGGACGGCCACGGCGGGGGGCCGGGCAATCCGCGGCAACAAACAATAATCCATGATTCAAATTGCAAACGGCGCGAAATTTTTCGCTACCAAGACATTATTCGAGGGCCTTGACTGGCTGATCACACCGCAGGACCATGTGGGCATCGTAGGCGGCAACGGGACCGGGAAATCGACACTGCTGAAGATACTGGCGGGGATCGATTCGCTGGAATCAGGTGTGGTGAACCGGGCGAAGGGAGTTACGATCGGCTATCTGCCGCAAGAGGGGCTGCTGCTGACGGGGCGCACGGTATTCGAGGAGTGCCTTTCTGTTTTCGACAAGCTCCACGATATGGAGCGGGAGATGGAAGAACTGGCGCACAAGATGGGAGAGATCGATCCGGAATCGCAGGAATATTCGGACGTAGCGGACCGGTTCCATTACATCCAGAGCCACTTTGCGGCGCATGACGGATATTCGCTGGAGGCGAAGGTGGGGACGGTGCTGGCGGGTCTGCAATTTCCGAGCGAGGACTGGCATCGGCCGACGCAGGAATTTTCCGGTGGGTGGCAGATGCGGATCGCGCTGGCGAAGCTGCTGCTGGAGCAGCCGGACCTGTTGCTGATGGACGAGCCGACCAACCACCTGGATCTGGAGGCGCGGAACTGGCTGGAAGAGTATCTTCTGGAGTATCCGCATGCGTTCATCCTGATTTCGCATGACCGGTATTTTCTGGATATCACGGTGAACAAGATCATCGAGATCTGGAACCGGCGCGTGCATTTCTATCCGGGTAACTACGAAAAGTACTTACAGCAGAAGACGGACCGGATCGCGCAGATCACCGCGGCGTATACGAATCAGCAGGCGAAGATCGAGCAGGTGGAGGCGTTCATCAGCCGGTTCCGTTATCAGGCGACGAAGGCGAAGCAGGTGCAGAGCCGGATCAAGGAACTGGAGCGGCTGGACCGGGCGGAAGCGCCACCGCCGGAAGAGAAGACGATCCATTTTTCGTTTCCGTCGCCGAAGCAGAGCGGGCGGATTGTGGCGGAGTTTCGGGATGTGGAGAAGAGTTACGGCGCGAAGACGGTGTTTTCCGGAGTCGGGTTCACGATCGAGCGCGGGGACAAGATTTCGTTGGTGGGGCATAACGGGGCAGGGAAGTCGACGCTGATCAAATTACTGGCGGGGGTGGAGCCGGTGACGCGCGGGGAGTACACGTTGGGGCATAACGTGATCCTTGAGTATTTTGCGCAGGATCAGTACAAGGAACTGGATGCGAACGCGACGCTGATCAACGATATTTCGTCGGCGGCGCGGAACCGGACGGTGACAGAGTTGCGGAACCTGTTGGGCTGCTTTCTGTTTTCCGAGGACGATGTGAACAAGAAGATGGGAGTATTGTCGGGCGGGGAGCGCAATCGCTATGCGCTGGCGCGGCTGCTGTTGCAGCCGGCGAAATTTCTGTTGTTGGACGAGCCGACCAACCACTTTGACATGCGGGCGAAGGACGTGCTGCTCGAGGCGCTGCAGGAGTACACGGGGACGGTGGTGTTCGTATCGCACGACCGGTATTTTCTGGATCGGCTGGCGACGCGGGTCTTTGAGGTGGCGGATGGTGAGGTGCGGATTTTCCCGGGGAACTACGAGGATTACTTGTGGCGGACGAGTGCGCGCGGGCGGGGAGCGGATGTATCGGGGAACGGGGTTCCGGCGGCGCCGCCTCCGCCTACGCTGGCGGATGTTCCGAATCGCGACGGTACGCCGGCGGAGAAGAAGCAGCAGCAGCGGGTGAATCCGATGAAGTTGAAAAAGCTGCAGGACCGGCAGAAGGCGTTGGAGGATGAGATTGCGGGGCTGGAGAAGGAGATACTGGCGAAGGAAAAGGAATTGGCGGTGTACCGGAGTGCGGAGGAGTCGCAACGGATAGCGACGGCGGTGGAGGAGAGCCGGCGGCGGATTGAGAAGCTGACCGGGGAGTGGGAGGCGGTTACGGCGGAGGTGGAGTAGGGGATGGCTGCGCCGGCGGGTTCTATCCACGTGAGCGCCCGGGGGCCGTGATGGAGGGATTGCGATGAAGAGGGCATGAGCATGACTAATCTCAAGACGGTTTCAGACATCGATTGGACGGCGTGTGAGCTGATCGAACAGATTCCCGGCAAGATGTCGGGCCGCCCTGTGGTGCGTGGAACGCGTATCTTGCCAGACTCCATCTTAAATAGCTACGATCTCGGCGACAGCAATTACGAGATTCATGAGGGGTTTCCCACTCTCTCCATCGCCCAGATCAGGCGGCTCATCGACTTTGCCCATGCCCGACTGGAACAACATACTCGGTGAAGGTGTTGCTTGACGAAACCTTGACCAACGGCAAGCTCCTGGAAGCGGCTGAGGCGGGCGGAAAAATACCGGGCGTTCACCCATGGGTCCTACTTCACCTAACGTGAAGATTGTGGTCCTCGAACATTGCCTAGAGAGACTCGTGAACGACGAATCTCTGCGCGCGAAAACGCACTAAGTGCCGGGAGTGACGAGACAACTTCGACGAAGTCATATTGCTCATAACACTGCGTAACCTCGCCTTGTGTGTGTCTGAAACTCGGGACGCGGTGAAAACAAGCTATCTATTTTCTAAAACGACAACTAAAAGCGCAAGGGCGTGCCGAGTAAATGGCGATCTCGCGTTTCGGGCGCTGATGCGGAAGATGACCGTGGTCGACCTCCGCTGAGTCAACGTGGTTTAGACGTTCTTCAGTGTATGATGCGCTGCGGTTTGACTTCGACGCCGCCCACCGAGTCCACGGTTCGGAGGAGGGTTTCGACGACGAGCGGGTTGCTCAGGGATGAGATCATCGAACTCATCATCCGATGAGAGAAGCGAAGTTCGGTGACGTCGGAGGAATCCCAGAAGCCGGTGTCGTCGTCGACGGCGAGGTCGCGGACGAAGTTACATTGGACACGGCGGAGGACTTCGACGATCGCCATGTGGGAGTCGACCGCGCCGGTGGTTTTGACAGAGTTGGGCATTGGGAGGAAGTAACTTTCGCCGCACGGAACGGGGGCGTCGAGGAGATCGGCGGGGATTTCGAGATAGTGTACGAGCCTACCGGAGGCATCGCACTTGAGGGACAGGGATTCGGTGCCGGGAGGGTACATGACGACGCCGCGGAGGGTTTCCTCGATGAGTGACAAGGCTCCGGACTCGGCGGGAGTGACGCCGGAAATGGCCATCCGGACGGATTCGGCACGCCAGCCGAGGCGTCGCGCCTCGTCGTGGAGGAAGACGACGAACGCGCCAATCAACTCGGGCACGTCCAGGCAACCTTCGAAATTGATACAAATAGCCATGGCTTGCTAACAACCAAGTGCGGAGCCACGCTGCAATTTCTCACATGTTTGAAAGGGACACCCACGATGACTTTGACGCATATTCCGGATGCTACTCCCTTGGGCGCGTTGCTACTCACCCACGGCGCGGGGGGCAATGCGAACACGCCTCTGCTGATCACGGTTGCCAATGAAATGATGCGGTTGGGGCTGGTGGTGCGGCGTCACACTTTGGCGTTCCGTCAGGAGC
>JBGSME010000668.1:0-2503 GCA_041740335.1 Bryobacteraceae bacterium
AGTTTGCCAGGCGCTCCAGAGCCGCCAGGCAGCCGTGCTACGTGCAGATCCTGCCGCACGGGGAAGCCGTTTGAGAACGCGCGACCGTCGGTGACCCATACCACTGCGATGCCGCCATCGGAATCCAATGCCGCCGCGGCCGGCGCATCAATGCGGCCGTATCCCTCGGGGAACTCGACCATAGGCGACCAACGGCCTTTTTCGAGGTGCGTGGCGCCGGCGCGCCACATGCCGCGATAGGTCTCGCCCTTCGTTTCGCGCGGCAGATTCGTGCGGTAGCGGATCAGCAGCGATGGCGAATCATTGGCGTCCAACACCAAGCGGGGCGACAGGAATGCCTGCCGGTATTCGGCCGGAATCGCATCCGCGATGCGGGCGGTGGTCTCCATCAAACGCCCTCCCGTGAGAACGCCGACGCGAGTTTGCCGGCGCACCATCAATCCCCGCCCGCTTTCCGGGATCAGGTTGCCGTAGTCCTTGCCCCACAGCCAGTCGCCTTCTTCCCACGCGATCCACAGCCGGCCTTGTTTGTCGTATTGCGCCGAAGGGCGCGCTTCGAACGCGCCGCTCGATGCGACCTCTTCCATGGGCCCGGGCGATCCATTGCGTATGGTCCGCGCCACCACGTTGTAGTTGCCCTTGTCGTAGGTGTCCCACAGCACGGTCACGCGGCCGTCCGGCGCTGCGGCGATAGCTGGTTCCCAATCGTTGGCCGCGCTTTCGGAAAGCTTCTGTTCAGCGCTCCAGCGTGTTCCGTCGTAAGCGCTCCAATAGATGTCGAAGTTGCCGGATCGCGCGCTCTGCCATGCCATATACAATTTGCCGTCGGCGCCGCGGGCGAGCGCATGATAGATGTCGGAACCGGGCGCCGACGTGAGACGCTGCGGCCTGGTCCATTTGTCGGGATTCTTCGCCGAGGCGCGCGACCCATAAAGGTCGAAGTTCCCATCCATTTGTTGCGACCATACTACCCATACGTTGCCCTTGCGATCTTCGGCAATCGCGGTGCGGAAGCAATCGCCGTGCGCGGGCGAAACAATGTAAGGCTCTGACCATGCTCCGCCGCCCGCGCGCCGCCGCGCCAGGATCCGATCGCCTTTCTCGGTCCAAGCCTGGTATGCCATCCACACGGAACCGTTCTTGGTTTTGGTCAGAGACGGATAGTCTTCCACCGCGCCGTCGGTGTCGAGGCGGGTAATGGAGGGTGCGGCGCGAACGTCGGCCTTGCCGCTGAGGAAAGCCCGCGGTTCCGTCCAGAGCGCATCGTCGAGCGTGAACGAAAAATCGCCCTGCGCGGTGTGAATGCGAATGGGCGATGCCGCGGCGGAGTCGAACGTGGCAACCACGCCTTTTCGGGTCACCTTCGTTAGCTGCGCGGTGGGTCCCATGCGTGCTTCATACGGCGTATCCCAGTAGGTCTGTTCTCTGGAGGTGGCGTTCCAGGAACCGGGAGAGGCGCCCATCCTGTCGCGCTCATCGAACTGCCATCCTTCCAAAGCCGCCGGCGCGGGCGAAATACTGCCTGACCAATCGACGGCCTTGGCTCCGTCCAGGCCGAACCGGATCAAGACGGTGAATCGCGGCCGTTCGGCAGCCTCCACGCTCGCTGCTGGCCGCCAGTAAAGCAACATCCCACCCAACACAATTCCCGTGAGAGCGGCTGCGGCCGCCACGATCCTTCGCCGATACATGTCGCTTGGCAGTATACACCGCCGGGCCCGGATTCGTTATCTTAGTAAGGGTGCGGTGCGCCGGCCCGGCCAGAGGAACACTGTTTATGCGCTCTTCTACTCCCCTCCACACTCTCATCCTTTGCGCCATGCTGGCTTCCTGCGCCGGACGTCAACCCGGAGCCCCCATCAAGCCCGGGATGAATTTCTTCTCCGCCCAGCAGGACATCGAACTTGGACGGCAAGCTGCCCAGGAGGTCGTCCAGCAGATGGACGTTGTGAAGGATCAAGCCCTGCAGGAATCGGTCCGGCGCATCGGCCGGCGGCTAGCCGAGACCAATGCCGCCAAAGCGAGCGGGTTTCCGTTCGAGTTCACAGTGATCAACGACAAGAGCATCAACGCCTTCGCGCTGCCCGGCGGACCGATGTTTATTCTTTCCGGCCTGATCGCCGCCGCCGACACCGAGGGCCAGCTTGCCGGCGTGATGGGTCACGAAATGGCCCACGTGATTCTCCGGCACGGCACCAACCAAGTCTCCAAGGCGCAACTGATCCAGTTACCCGCCCAAATCGGCGGCGCGGTAGCCGCGGCCTCGGTGGGCAATGACCAACTGGCGCAACTGGTCCAAATGGGCGTCGGCTTCGGGCTCAATTCGCTGCTGCTCAAATTTTCGCGAGGCGCCGAAACGCAGGCCGATATCGTGGGATCGCGGATTATGGCCGAGGCCGGGTACAACCCGATCGACATGGCTCGTTTCTTTGAAAAGCTAGAAGCAGAAGGCGAGTCCAATGGGCCCGAGTTTTTCTCTGACCATCCCAATCCCGGTAACCGC
>JBGSME010000669.1:0-2127 GCA_041740335.1 Bryobacteraceae bacterium
GCAGATCCGCCCGCAGATCGACGCGAATGGATTCGGACCGCGCGCGATCAAATACGCTTCCTCGAATCGCCCTTCGGCGATCGCCCGCACATAGCCGCGCGCGTCGGTGTGGACGGGGCAGGCCGCCTGGCAGGAGATCAATCCTGCGTGGTAACCTTCGCCCGGTATTTCGACGCGCAACGGCAGCATGAACTTTACCTCATTGCGGAAGATTCGCCGACTGGCCGCCCGCCATCAGGCAGATCAGCCCACCAAGATTCCCAGGAACCCGTGAAATGGGACGCTCCATCAGTTGCTGGAGCGTCCATACCGAGAGCACACCAACGATGGCGGCGCGCAACTGTTCAGCCGCCAGGTGGTAGGAACACACCGATCGTTTGTCGCAGTCCGGACGGCAGTAGTCGCCTACAACCGCGCCCTGGCAGGCTTCCACGATCTGCAGCAGGGTGATGCCGTTGGGAAGGCGGCCAAGGTAGACACCGCCATGCGCGCCTTTTTCAGCTCGGAGGATTCCGGCCTTGACGAGCAGACGGGTCACCTTGGCGAGATAGGTGGGTGACTCTCCAAGCGTCTCTGCAACCTGCCTTGGAGAACGGATGATGTTCTCTTTTTGCCGTCCCAGGTGGATCAGCGTGCGGATAGCAAGAAGTGTTGTCTTGTTGATCATCCTAATTAGGATATCCGTTATCCGCTTTGTTCTAGAGCAATCAGCTGACCGATTCAGAAATCCCATAAACATGGGTCCCGGCGGCGTCAGAGGGTGGGCATTGGGGGATTCCGCGCAGGCCATATCACGCAGGGAGGGTGATGCGAAGTGACAGATCGCACCCCCGCAAAGCATCTTTCCGGCCCACCCAATCGCAGTATGCGCAGTCGCTTTGACTCTAAGGTTTTCCGGCTAAAGGGCCGATCAGAATCAAGAGCCATGGAAAAGCGCCTGCCCCAGCCGCCGCCCGACGTGTTGTCACAACGTGCCGGTGACTCATTGATCCTCCTGAACCTGAAAACAGACCGGATTTTCGAACTGAATTCCACCGCCGCGAGTCTATGGGAACTGCTCGAGGCCGGGGTCTCCTGCGAGGAAGCCGCCGCTGAGCTGTCTCGCCATTTCAGCGTCTCGGAAGAGGAGGTGTCGGCCGAAATCGTTGGCGTCACGGCACAGTTCCGCAGCGAGGGCCTGATTGCCGGCGGCTAGCGTTTCGATCGCTGGTACTCGCGGGTCCGGCGCCGTTCAGGACTCCCTCTGGCTCGCCGAGATCGAGCCGGCTGGACCAGCGGCGGGCGAGGACTACCGGGTGTTGTTCGGCGGAGTTATTGTGAACCGCGAAGAGATCGAGGCCGAGATCGGGCCTTGCGAAACGGCGCCACAGATGATCGTTCGGGGTTGGGCGCGATGGGGCTGGGATTTGGCCAGAAGGTTGCGGGGAACCTACGCCTTTGTTCTGGCCGACCGGCCGGCAAAGCGCTGTCTGTGCACACGGGACCCGATGGGAACCCATCCCCTTTTCTGGTCCGCCGCCGGCCAGGCGAGGATCTTTTCGCCGTCGATAGCCGTACTCCGCAGCCACCCGCGAGTCTCCTCGGAGATCAACCGCGTGGCGGTGGTCAACCATCTTCGGCATAGCTGGCCTGACCCTGAGGAGACGTTTCACGCCGCGATTCACCGTGTACCGCCTGGGCACCGCATGTGCCTGGAAAACGGCCAGTGGCGAAGCGAGCGCTATTGGATGCCCGATGACGGTCCCCGGATGCCGGCCGGCTCAGATGTCGATCAATTCGAGCCTTTGTTCGAACGAGCGGTCCGCCGGTCGACGAGGGGCGCGCAACCCGCGATATTCCTGAGCGGAGGCTTGGACTCGGTCGCCGTGGCGGGGATTGCCTCCAAACTCGCCGGTAAGCCTGGCGGTAGCCAGCCGCATGCGCTTTCGCTCGGGTTTCCGGACGGGGCGGATGTGAACGAGCAGGCCATCCAAACCGATGTGGCGCGCCGGTTGGGATTGACCCAGGATCTGGTGCAGTTCAAGGATGCAGCCGGACCCACGGGGCTACTCCGGGCGGCGATCGAACTCTCGCCTACGCTCCAGTCGCCCTTGCTGAACACCTGGCTTCCGGCATATGGCCACCTGG
>JBGSME010000670.1:0-6628 GCA_041740335.1 Bryobacteraceae bacterium
CTCCCGCTCGATCAAATCGAGGACCTGCTGGAGAAGTCGCCCGCGTGGCTGCAGGCGCAACGCGTCACGCACGCCCAGCGCATGCAGTTCCTGGGGCGCCCGCTCACCCCGCTACATGCCGGTCACGTCGGACTGTGCGCAGTCTCCGGCCTGCTAAACGGCGTCTTCGGCGAAGGACAAGACCGGCACGTCGCCCACTGGGAAGCCGTCAAGCTCGTCGACCGCACCGAAGAGGAAGGCGACGATGGCGAGACGGTGATCCGGGAAAAGGAGCGATTCAGCCAACGGCTGACGCTGCTCTTCGCGGACGGGCGGATCAAGATGCTGTCCGAGAAGCCGCGCGAGGCCGACGGAAGCGAGGAGTCGAACCATGCAGAATGCCCACCTCCGGATGGGGACGCTGAAGTTTGTCCGGCAGACCCGTGACACGATTACGGAGGTCTCCTTGCACATGGACCGCCTCGTCGCCGAGAAGCCCACGGACGCGCGGACGGCAGTGCAGATCCATCTCGCATCGGTGTTCGGCGGTGACCAGGAGATCGGCGCCGTGGCCGCAGCGGTGGCCGACGGGCAACGGGTCCAGGTGAGCCTCCCCACCGGCACCGAGATCTTCGGTTATCTCGGCGAGAAAGCGGTGATGTATCGCGCGTCTCTCCAGATCGCCGGCCGGAAGCGACCTGTTCGGCACGTGGTCGCGATTTCACAGGCCCTCTTCGAGACGACACTCGGAAATGACGCCGACGCGCGCCGAACCATCCTTTACAACGGCTCGGCCGAATTCACTCTTCACCGGCTCGCAGTACGATTCGGAATACCGGTGCTCCCGGAATGGGCCGAGTGGTTCCGCACCGAACTCGACCGCAGAGAGCTCATCCAGGATCTTCTGGGTCTCAACTGCTCGCCGGTGGCGATCAAAGCCACAAAGCTTCGGATACTGCGAATCATCAGCGCGGGGTTGAGGCGATCCGCAATTCACGTTCTCAGCGACCGCGATGCGGCGCGGGATGTCGGCCGGTAAGCCAACCGCAACCCCGGAAGCCGCAGTGCCAATATTCTCTACCAGTAGTGTCCGGCTATAAGGGGAACAGAATCAACTGGTTGCCGGAGTTGCCCAAGTCGTTCCTGAAATCAGACGTTTGAAGCGCCTGTAAAATGGGCGTTTTCTCAAAAAGCGTCACGCTTAAGATCTGGAGAATTTGGTAGAGGCTGGCCTCCAACGGTAGGCGCTTGCGAACGATGGCCACCAGCACATAAACCGACACGGCGATCCAGATCTGAGTCTTCACTGCATTCTCGCTGACGCCGTAGAAAGCTTTGATCCGCAGGTGCTGCTTGATCCATTTAAAGAACAATTCCACCTGCCAACGGCATTTGTAGATTTGGGCGATAGTAGGTGCGGGCAGCACAAAGTTGATGGTGAGAAATTTGAACCGCTTTTGCGTTTCCACATCGAAATAGCTGACACGCCGCAAGGGGTCGGGGTAAGCTTGAGCCGAGTTGATGGCCGTCAGAATGACGGTGTGGTCGGAACCGACACCGGTGGTCTTGTCCACCGCATGGGAGTAGCGGCGTTGCAGCAGCACGTTGGATTTGGTGCGCACGACAAAGAAGGCCGAACTGAGCGTGAACCGGTAGAGCCGCTCGAAATCGACATAGCCACGATCCATGACGTAGAAGGCCCCAGCCTCCGGTGAGATCTCGTCGAGGATGTTGACGTCATGCACTTTACCGGCCGTAATGCTGATAAATGTGGGGATATTGCCGTGCAGGTCCAGCAGCGTGTGCATCTTGACGGCGGCCTTGTGCTGGCGGAACTTCGCCCAGGGAAACAGAGAAAGGCACAGGTCAATGGTGGTGGAATCCAGTGCGTACAAACTACGATCCAGATCCACGCCGATCGGATCAGCGGCATACAGCGGCCGCGCGATGCGGATCAGCACCTGCGCGAAGCCGGCGTAGATTCGCCAGTCATGTGCGTCATTGGCGTCGGCCAACGTAGAGCGCGAAACGCGGCCGTGAAAGCCCATATGGTAGAGCTTGCCTCCCAGCGAACGCAGGCAGGCCTCTATGTCCCGAAGACTATCCCGATAAGTCAGCTGGGCAAAGGCCATCGAAAGATACTGGTCCCAGCAGGAGAAACCTCGTGGCCGCGCATCGCCGCCATAACGCGCCACACAGCGGCGAAACTCGCGATCGGGCAGAAAGCCCAGTAACTGAGAGAATACGGTTCGGCCTTGGTTCACGCACCATTGTTGCCCTCGCCCACACCCGTTTCAGAGCGGCCGCCGTTCAAATCGCGGCAAGGCAAAATCCCGCGCAAAGCTCAGACCCAGAATGGCTTGCCAGTGCGCCCGAGGACGTTAGCCGGACAGTAGTGATTCTCTACAGTTCGCGACTCACAGGTTCTATCGCGTGAACCGCTCGCTCCGTCGGGGACTTCGCGGGAGCGTAGCGGCGACCATTTGCGAGTGGCCGACGGTACGCTCGCAAGGGTAAGAACACGGTCTTCTCGAACAGCTGGACCGGTTTCCTGCGACGCGTGTGATGCCCCTTTCGTTAATCCAAGGTGTACGATATGGTTTGGCAGTTCCAGACGAACCGATTTGGCAAATCAGCGACTTCCCGAAAACGAGGAGGACTGGAACATGACATGGCGGCGCTACTTTGTCAATGCTGGCTCGCTCTGGACGAATATTTAGTAGGGGGAACGAATTCTATGTCAATGCCGATTTCACTATTTCTGTTAATCACTGTCGCTGGGATGTCCGCAAAGGCGCAGGGATCGCTAGGCTGTTATCCGAACGCTCAGACGCAGGCACCCACCTCGAGAGGCGAGTGTGTTTGGCATACGGGAGCGGTTACTGTGGACGCGGGTGACAAAGTCAATGATGAGGATCCCCAATGCGCCGTGTCTCTTGACGAGAGCGTGAGGAAAATAAAACCCCATTTTGACAAGGCTGCGGCCAGTGCATTGAAGGCTAAGTTTGGGGCCATGGGCGAACTTGCGTATGAGATCTTCGGCGAAAATGTCGCACGCGAAATAGCGCGACTGATATCGCCGCGCGCCGCTTGCAACCTGATGGTGATCAAACTGAAGGCGGGGGCCACATATAAGCGGACCGTGTTCTTCATGCTCGATGACGACCCAGGTGCTTCCAATACGTGGATCCACGTCCCTACCAGCGGCCCATACGCCCTCCACGCATGGCGCAAAGCGGAAGAGCCAGTAGTTAGTTCGACAGAGTCAGGAATAGTCGTAGTCGGTCTGGTGAAGAACTGGCGCTCAAGCCCAAGACAGTTTTCGATGCAGGTCATCTATGAGGAGTAAAGTATACGCAGGCAAAAGCCGGTGGCCTTATGATTTGAGCCGCTCGACTGGTAGGAAGGCAAGCGATGGGCTGGTTGGTCAAAAGGACCCATCGATGACGTACTTGCGCTTCAGATCGTCAGCCAGCCACCTGTAGACGAGGTCCAGAAGAGGTGTGCCCTGGAAGAAGAAGTTGGCCGACCGGGAGATCGTGACCTGGGCCTCACGGGGCACGCCCCCTATTACCACCTCGGACTCGCGGTTTGCGCGGTCGCGATTTTGTTTCATGCTGGCTCTGAGCACCGTGGTTTTGGGCAGTCCGCGGTCGACGTTTCGCAAATGGTACTCGTAGAGACTTGGTCCGGTGCCTTCTGGTTGATCATGTGCCGATACGTACTCGAACACAATTGCAGTGGCCGGGTCCAAATAGGGGCTATCCTCCAACCTGAATGCACAGCCGCGAATGAAGGATTCATACTCGCTCACGACACACTTGAGTATCGCACCGGCGTTCTCGATTTCGCGTTCTTTTGAATAGCAAGACCAAATGAAATTGTTCGGCGCCGGTCGGTACTCAAGGTCCGCATTTCGAAAGCGTCGTTCTATGGCAGGAAGGCCTAACGCCGAAAACAACTTGATGATCTGGAACGCGACCTTGAGCGGAAATGTATTGGTGACGAGCGCGAACACTGTTGGCGTCTGCTGCTGGTAGTTGCCGGTGCCCTGAACAGAGCTTAGTGGGCGGGCCAGATCAAGGTTCACCTCACGTACACCGGACGAGGTCGCTGGTAAGAGCGCCGCCACCGAGCCTGTAGTTCTTGACAAGTTAGGGCCGAAGGCTAGCCGAAGCTCGTCGAGACGATAGCTGTCGCGATTCGGCTCGATTTCTAGCCACCTGTGATACCGGCTAATGAATCCCAACAGCACGTCGGCCGCCATTTCTTTACCATAGAGGGGCAACGCTTTGGCCTTAACGAGTCGTCGAAGCATCTCAAAAACGAATTGCCGCCCGTGGTGCTTCGGATCACGAAAGAACGGATCCCGCGACATCACGATTGTCGTTTGGACGCTGTCTCCTAGCTCTAGTGGTCTGACACTCTCGGGCAATTCAACAATTAAGGGGGCGGGTCTCCCACTGGGTACACGCAGGAGTTGGTAAAGCACCTGGCCAGGATCTATGAGCCGGCACCCCACAGCAAATTTCCAAACGCCCGGAAACAGGAGAGCCTTAACGGTCGCAAAATCGTGGTCAAGGAGTGTGTTGAGGGTATCGATGAACTGCTGGAGCGCCTCAAACTGGATAGTCGTCAATCGCGCTACGGAGAGTGGCGGAATCCGGTCGGCAGCCGGCAACTGAATCCGCGTTTGGTACTCCCGCGCGAGTTCGAGCCATTGGTGATAGCAGGGACATGCTCCCGTCGTGTCGATGAAGTCCGAATCGGTGAAGTGGAGAGTGAAGGTGTGTTGGTCAGCCTTATATCCGGGCATGAATCGAGAAACGTGCGCCCAGTACGCGCGATGCCGCGTCGGGTCCACGCCAATCAGGACTACCGGCAGGGTCGTGACAATTGTATAGCCGACTAGGCTCCCGGGACAGACAAGGGACAAGCTGGCCGAACGGATTTTCTTGATCTGCACTTCGATCTTGCCGCAGGGCCGCCCCTGGTCATCGACTAATTCAAGGTAGCCATCGGAGTTAGGGAACTTGTCCCGTTCCCGAAGGTCCGCTTTGACGCGGCGAGGATCAAGGAGCGAACGGAGCGTGTTGATGGCTTCGATCTCGGCCGTGTCTGAGTTCGAGTATGGTGTAGGCGGCTCCATTTCGGCCTCTTCCAACCTGTATCGACAGGCATCGGCTGAGTCCGCAGGCGCCCGTACTCGGACAATTATGCACTAGCGGCCGCCCCCAATGATAGTCCGACTCGCGCTACGCAGAGCAGAGGGGACGCCTCAATTGCTGGATCACATAAATATACCGGCCAAATCCGCTTGACCCTAAGTCCCAGCGCAAGCGATTAAGAATCAAGCAGTTTGGCCAGTATTTGCGTCTACGGCGTCATGGGCGGCCGGCCCGCCAGCCAGCCACTGCTCGATTGGCTTGCCTCGGAGTTCACCGCACGCAACTACAGCATGAAGGCCATGCATAAGTTGATGCTTACTTCGAACGTTTATCGCCTGGCCAGTTCAGGCGACAAGGATCTGATGAAGAAGAATCTGGAGGCCGACCCGTCCGGGCGTTTTCTGTGGAGTTTCCGTCTCCAACGGCTGGAGGCCGAGCCGATCTGGGATTCGATCCTCACCGCCGCGGACAATCTCGATACCAGCCTCGGCGGCCCATCATTCGATATCGAAAGCCGTGCTCCGCGTGTCCGTGGCGGCCCCGCGACGCCGCCGGGCAAGATGAATCGCCGCGGCGCCTACATCGTGCGCGGCTTCTCTACGAGCCGTGAGGTGGTGCCCAACTTTCTGCAGTCTTTCGATGTGGACGACGGCCGCGCCCCCTGCCCGGTGCGGACGCAAACCGTGACGGCACCGCAAGGCTTGTTCATGATGAACAGCCCGGAGATCGACAAGGCGGCCACGATGTTCGCCGACCGGCTCAAGAAGGAGAGCGGTGGCGAGATCGGCAAGGCGGTTGATCTCGGCTATCGCATCGCGTTGAGCCGTCCCCCGTCGCCCGGCGAGAAGGACACCGCGCTGACCTATGTCGGCGCCGATCCCGATCGCTTGAAAAACCTGGCGTGGTTGATTTTCAACTTAGACGAATTCATCTACATTCAATAGCTATGGCCGACCAGAACCCCTATCCGTGTGGCCTATTTTCGCGCCGCCATATTTTCCAGCAATCGATCGGGGCATTACTGGGGGGCGCGGTGGGTGCGCTCTGGGCGGAAGACGGGAAGCTCGACGCCCGTTTGCCCGGCGACAAAAAGGCCGACGCGATCATCTTCCTGTTCATGTGCGGCGGCGTCAGCCACATTGATACCTTTGACCCCAAGGGCAACAAGTACGCGGGCCAGCTCATCGACGCCATCGGCTTCGGCGACAACGTCGCGGAGATGAAGCGCCCGGTGATCCCCTGTTTGCGCACCTTCAAGAACTACGGCCAGGCAGGCACGCCGGTGTCGGACTGGTTCCCCCACGTCGGCGGCGTCATCGACGATATCGCCGTGGTCCGCTCCATGTGGTGCCAGGAAGGCAACCACTTCCCGGCTGTCATCGAAACGCAGACCGGCCACCGCGGCCGCGCTTTCGACAATCCGTCGTTCGGCGGGTGGGTGTCGTACGCGCTCGGTTCCGGTAATAAGAACCTGCCCACTT
>JBGSME010000671.1:0-4343 GCA_041740335.1 Bryobacteraceae bacterium
GCGACGGCTGCGTCAATTCCTCCGGCTCCGGCTCAGTTCAGGACACCCGCAACCGCAAAGCCAACCGCGGCCCCTCCGACCACAACGTCCCCCACCGCTTCGTCTTCTCGAGCGGCTGGGATGTCCCTTTCATGCGTGCCAATCCCATCGCCGGCGGCTGGACCCTTTCCGGCATCCTCTCTCTATCGAGCGGGCTCCCCTTCGGTCTCAACCTCCCCTTCGACAACGCCGGCACAGGCACTATCAACTGGCCCAACCGCACATCGGACGGGCGTCTCGATTCCCCCTCCATCAATCGCTGGTTCGACACCTCGGCGTTCACCTTCCCAACCCAGTACACGTTCGGCAACGCCGGCCGCAATTACCTGACCGGCCCGGGAACCAAATCCGTCGACTTCTCGCTCCAGCGCATCTTCAATCTCCCGATCAACGATGTCTCCCGCCTGGAGTTCCGCGCGGAGGCGTTCAATCTCTTCAACACACCGCAGTTCGGCATCCCCGGCGCAACGCTGCAGACGGCTAACTTCGGAGTGATCGGCGGCACGGCCAATGCCAACCGCCAGCTCCAGTTCGGCCTGCGGCTCCTGTTCTGATCCGTACATGGAGGTCGAGAGATCTTGAAGAGCAGGGCTATACTTGCCCCCAGAATCACAGGCAAGGGAAACGATGCAAGAGAAACACGGGCGGGGGGAGCACCCTGGAACAGCGGCAACTCTGGCCATGGTGGATTCCTTTGCCAGCGTCGGGGTTCAGTTCTTCGACATCACCCACACCAACCTCGACCAGGAGAAGAAGGGCTTTCGCCCGAAACAAACCCTTGCCCAGACACGCGCCTCCATTCCGCCCCTGGTGGCGTCTGCGGCGCGCAGGCAGAACAATCTCATCCTCCGGCCTCATCGCCCCCCCCGCCGTGCTTCTGATCCAGCTAGACGACCTTCCTGGGCCCGCCCTGGACAAGCTTCACCCGGTCGCCTTCCTGATCCTCGAAACCAGCCCCGGCAACTTCCAGGCATGGGTGGCCGTGGACAACCCCGGCCAGGGGACCGATGCGGACTTTTCCCGGCGCTTGCGCAAAGGGGCAGGGGCCGACCCGAGCGCCTCCGGCGCGACCCGCACCCGCGGGGACCTTCAACTTTAAGCGCAAGTAGGAACCTGCGTTTCCGCTTGTATCGATCAGGGAGGCGAAGGCCGGCCTCATCGTCACGCGTCAGGAGCTTGAAAGGCTCGGCCTGGTGGCCGCGCCGGAACCGGTCAGACGACCGGCCAACAGCAACGCGAAGGGCAGGGCAGTGAAGTGGCCGAGCTATCGCTACTGCGTCGAGCGTGCCCCGAAGGCGCACGGAGCCGAGCACCCCGACATCAGCAGGGCGGATTTCACCTGGTGCATGACGGCGATTGATTGGGGCCACGGGATCGAGGAGACTGCCAGCCGCCTGATGGAGGAAAGCGCCAAGGCCAAAGAGAACGGAGCGCAATACGCCCTGGTGACGGCCAAGAACGCAGCAGTTGCCGTCGAGCGAAGGCAGCGGTCGGCAGCGCCGGGTCCGTGACCACCATTTGACGACCAGTACCAAAAATGGTACAGTGATATATGAACCCAGATTTCAAACGCCTGCCCGCCTGTTTCTACCGCCTCGATAGCGGACGTGAACCTGTGCGGGAATGGCTGAAGGACCTCGACCCTGAAGACCGCAGGATCATCGGCGAGGATATCAAGGACGTGGAGTTTTCCTGGCCGATTGGAATGCCGCTTGTACGCAACCTGGGTGATGGCCTGTGGAGGTGCGCAGCACTCTCACCGGCGGCAAGATCGCCCGCGTGATTTTCACGGTGGCCCACGGGGCAATGGTGCTCCTGCACGGCTTCATCAGGAAGACGCAGAAGACACCGAAGACGGATTTAGACTTGGCGCTCAAACGCAAAAAAGGAGGTGGCGCATGAAAAAGAAAAACATCGGATCGTCTTTCGATAGCTGGCTTCGAGAGGAGGGCATTTACGAGGAGACGACTTCATCCGCTATCAAGCGGGTCCTGGCGCGGCAGGTGGAAGCCGCGATGAAGGAACAGGAGATCAGCAAGGCGGAAATGGCGCGACGGATGCACACGAGCCGCGCCGCGCTCGACCGGCTGCTTGATCCCAACAACGACGCTGTGACCCTGGCGACGTTGCAAAGGGCTGCCGAAGCGGTGGGACGGGAAATCCGGCTGGAGCTAGTTTGAGATCGCTTCGGGCCTCGTGACCGGACCGAACTCGTCGAGTCCGTTCCAGCGGAGGATTCGGACAGTCTACTTAACGAGGCTTCTGAACCAACGGAATCCGAGGATGATCTCTCAGCTGTCGATCCGAACATGCTGGGTCAGGCCGTTGTGTTTGGCACCGATTGGACGGCGGCGACCTTAATCGATCAGCTCCGCCGAGGTAATATTAAGCTCGATCCCATCTTCCAGCGCAGGGATGCATGGAACCCGGAACGTAAGAGCCGGTTCATTGAATCCATTGTGCTCGGCCTGCCCGTTCCCCAAATTGTGCTTGCTGAGGATAAAAGCGATCGCGGATCATTCCTTGTAATAGATGGTAAACAGCGACTTTTGAGCCTCCAGCAATTTGCTGGGATCACCAACGATCCAACGCAGAGTGCGCTTGCCCTACAAAAACGTACGAAAGCACACCAGCCGATTGACCCCAGAACGGAGCGCGATAATATTCAACGGAACATCCTTCCAGAACTAAAGAAGCTCGACCGCCGACTGACGAGTCTTGTTTGAAGTGTCCTATATCGAAATCCGCTCCACGATGTTGCGCGTGACGCGCCGCCGCCGCCGGTCGTAAATCTGCGTGGTCTTCGGGTTGGAGTGCCCGGCCAGGTATTGAACATCCTCCAGGGGCACGTCCTGTTTGAGCAGGTCCGTGACCACGGCCACCCGGAAGCTATGCGGCGAGAAGAGCTCGGGCAGCCCGGCATCGACAAGCCGCCTCTTGAGCATCCTGCGCATCGAGTGCGCGGGGTAGGCGTCCGTGGTGAGGCGCTTTTCTTTCCCTACCGCCGAGCGGAAGAGGGGAGCGCTCTTCGCATCATTCTCGATGCCGGCCGCGGCGATGTATTCGCGCAGCCAGGTCTCAAGATCATGGCGCACGGGAATCTCGCGGTCCTTGCCGCCCTTTTCCTTGAAGCGCAGCGCCCTTTGTTCGCCGAGATTCCGATAATCCACAACCCGCAGCTTGGCGACTGCGCCGATGCGAGCGCCCGTGTAGGCCAGCACGCCGAGCACGGCGCGATCACGCAGACCGATGACATCGCCCGTCTTGACCGAGCGAGCAGCTTGCGCGCCTGGTCGATGGAAATCTCCGGAGTCTTGCCTTCGACAACGCTGTGCTTTTGCCCGCGCACGGAAGCGAAGGAATTGAGCGGCACAGCGTGGCGCGTCACGAGCACATCGAAGAAGTGCCGAAGGGCGGCTAGTGCTTGATTCTTTGTCGGCGCTGAGCCCTCCAGGTCAGCCATGTATTCACCGGCCAAGCCAGGCGTGATGTTAGAAAGGCCGAGGCCGCGGCTCTCACACCAGCTCAAGAACTGCCCGACGATCCGCCTATAGGCACGCCGGGTGTGCGGGTTGCTGATAGTCGCCTTGAAGAATTCGTCATACGCGAACCGAGCATTGCCGCCGGCATCCCTGATGACGGTCGGCAGACCCGCGCTTTGCAATGGGACCATTTCAGCTCCCACGATTGCCTCCCGTTCGGGCGATGATAGCCGCCAGCTCGCGACGGTTTCTTGCCGGAGGGCGCTCCGGATCGGGCCAATGGGCCAGCACCGCCTGGCGGATTTGGTCCTGTGCTGAGCGATCCTCTCCCAGCCAACCGAAGAAGTGGCGAAGCCACTCTTTGAGCCTCGTGATGGTTTCCATATGATACGGGTCTTCCTTGCCGCGTTTAGTGGATGATAACGTAACCCTCCGAGTGGGCCACGCCAAATCGGGTGACACTTTGCACCGGCCCCGTGGAAACGAGCGCGTCGTACTGAGAGTCCCGCGCGCCAGCATCTGCGAAGCGCAACCGGAGCCCGCCCAAAGAACAACTCTCCACCCAAAACAATCCGCCCGCCGCTGCCGATAGACACCCATTGATGACAATGGCAACGATCAGCCGGTTCTGTCCCGCCCTCGCCGCGATCCTGCTCACCGGTGCATGCCGGGCCCAGCCCGGCCCGGACAACCTGACCCCATTGATTCGCCAGCTTCAAGGCCGCGCCTGCATCTTCACGGCTGACCCGCCCATCGGCCCGAAGCCCCGGCAATCCTGCAAGCCCCGCGAAGGCGCGGGCGGGCTGCTGCAATGGCTGCTGG
>JBGSME010000672.1:0-2886 GCA_041740335.1 Bryobacteraceae bacterium
GCCGCCACCGGATCCGGCGCACGGCTTCTTCCGCCCCGCACGCCACGCCCCTGCGCCGCTCCCGCGAAGATCACCTTCCCGAAACTTTCCGGAGTATGGAACGATCGTGCCGGTGGCGCAATCGGTGACCACGTGCTCAACTGCGCATTCGTCTTCCCACCCAGCCGCTGCAGATTCAATCGCCACTCATCGCCCGCCCGTGGCGGCGTATTCGCCGCATCCCGCGCAAAGTTCCTCAGCGGAATCGCCATCTCCACAATCCACTCCCGGTCCTCCGCGGATTCGTCCTTTTTCTCCAACCCGTCCAACGTCGTCCGATACTGCACGCCTTCCGGATCCCACGTCGAAGGTCCGGTCCACCAATCGGTGCGGCACCGGTTCAACATCGTGCCCAGTGCATTGATCTCGAACGTGTAGTAGTTTTTTACCTTCGCTGGATTCGGGCTGATAAAGATTTCCACGCAGTCGTCCTTCGACACCGGCCCATGCCGCTTTCGTTCATAAGCGGAAATGTGGCGGTCCTTACACTGCCACGAAACATAAAGATTCTCATCGTCCCAAAGCAGCTTCGCCGTCGTCGGCTCTCGCTCACCGGATTCATACCAATTGAAGATGAAGTCGCTCACCGGTTCGGCCAGCCGCCATGCCTCGTCATCCAACTTCGCGTCGATCCGGATAGGTCCAGCCGCGCGTTGAATCCGATACTCGGCCGCCGGTTGTCCAAGAGCACCGAAAGCCATCGCCAACATCAATAAGATACCTGCGCGCATACAGGACTCCATCTTACTTTTTTTTACCCGGCGCAACATCCGCCACGCCTCGGGCTCCGTATATCCCAATAGAAACCGCCAATCGCCAACAATCGCCAAACCGAGCGGACTCCGATTGTGCATACTTCGCACCGCAACCGTATCGCGCGCCGCAGCCGTATCGCGCGCCGCAACCGTAGCGAACCGAGCCGCGACCGTATGGGAGCGGACTCTTTGTCTCCAGAAAGGACCGCATGGACAACTATCACAGCAGTCTCCGTCTTCGTCTCGCCCTGGCCGCCGGCCTCCTCGCAATCGCTTCCTACGCCAAGGCCGCGCCCTGCATATCCGGCACCCTCGACACTTACGCCGCCCTCGGCCCCCTCGGCTGCACCATCGGAGCCGCTCAGTTTTCTGACTTCACCATCCTCCCCGGCTCCTTCACTCAAATCGATCCTTCCGGGATCACGCTCACTCCCACCGTCGACCCTGGCTTCCTGGTCGACCTCGGCGTCCTCGCCGGAGCCGGCGAAACCCTGCAATCCAACTTCACGTTCGCCGCCTCTGGAGCCTTGTTCAATTCCGCCGACATAGCGCTCATCGGCTCTTTCGTCACACCCGACGGCGCCAATACCGCCGCCGCCATCTTCACCCCGGGCGCGATCGCCATCGCCTTCGACATCGGCTTGGATGCGTCGCTTGTCGAATCCGCCGCTCTTGGCGGCATACCTTCTGTCCTCACCGAACTCGACTTTGTCGTCGACGGCGGTTCTGCCGGCGAAGCTTCGCTCAACCAGGGCAGCATCGCTTTCTCCACCACCGCCCCAGTTCCTGAGCCCGCAACGGCTCTCTTCGTCCTCCCGGCGCTGTTCCTCCTGATCTGTCGGACCAGAAAACAGCCCGCCCAGTCGTAAACTCCAAATCCAAAAAGGGATCAACGAATGTCACCACGTCAACTACTGTCCATTACACTGGCCACGGGCTTGCTAGCCCCACCGGCCCTATTCGCAAGCAGTCATCGCGAGGCGCCGATCACCGCGCTCGACCACAAGGCCGACATCACCGATATCTACGCCTTTCGCAGCTACGAACCAGGACGTAGCGGCTACGTCACGCTCATCATGTGCGTGGACCCGCTGCTCGAACCGGCCAACGGACCCAACTGGTTTCCGTTTGACCCAGACGTCCTCTACGAAATCAAAGTCGACAACAACAACGACGCCAAGGCCGATGTCACCTTCCAGTTCCGCTTCGAAACCGAACAGCGCCTCCCTGGCCTCTTCCAGGTTTTCGCCGGCGTGGGCGATGGCATCAAGACGCCCTCGAACTCCCCGGCCCCTGTTCCTCCCGGCACTTTGCTCGTTCCTCCCAAGATCGATAGCTTCAGTTCCCCCGGTCTCGGACAACTCCAGTCCTACACCGTCACGATGATCAACAAGGACGGCAGCAGCACGCTGAATACCGGCGGCCCGATGTACGCCGTTCCCGCCAACGTCGGCCCGCGCACCATGGATTATTCCAAGTTGTTCGAAGCCGGCACCTATACCAGTCTCAACAACGTCCGAGCCTTTGCCGGTACCGTCGATGACCCCTTTTGGATCGACCTCGGCGGGGCCTTTGACACCTTGAACACTCACCTCTCCCCGCCCGTCATGTCCCCCGCGCAAGACGCCGCCAGCGTGAATGTTGCCGCCGACACCGTCTCCGGCTACGCTGTCAATGCCATCGCCCTCGAAGTCCCTATTACCATGCTCACTCGCACCAACGTGCTTGAGCCGGCCGATTCCGCCGCCGCTACCATCGGCGTCTGGGCCACCACCTCCCGCCAGCGGACCACTGTTCGCCGCTCGCCCCTTCCTTCGATCAGCTCCGGAGCCTGGACCCAAGTGCAGCGTCTCGGAAATCCTCTCATCAACGAATTGCTGATCGGTACCGGCTCGAAGGATCGCTTCAGCATGGACGAGCCGGCCAACGACAGCCAGTTCGCGTCCTTCTTCCTCGATCCCACCCTCGCCCGCGTCATCAACGCCGCCACCGCCGGAGCCGTTGCCATCCCCACGCCGTCCCGGAATGATCTGATTCCGCTGGTCCGCTACGCTCCCCCGATCGCCGCCGCCGGAACCCCTCCCGGCCCCAT
>JBGSME010000673.1:0-5394 GCA_041740335.1 Bryobacteraceae bacterium
TGGGCATGGTGCTGTTTGCGTTGGGATCTCAGACGCAGGGATCGGTGTGCCGCCCGGCGTCGTTCTGCGGCGTGGCAGGCTTCAAGCCGGCGCATGGGCTGCTGCCGTTGGACGGTGTGATGCCGTTCGCGCCCACGCTCGACACAGCCGGTCTGTTTACGCAGACCGCCGGGGACATGTTACTGCTGTGGGAACGAATGGGTTACTCGTGCGAAGGCCAGGATCGCGCCCGATTGGCGGCGTTTCCCGCTCAGGAGGAAGTAGAGCCGCCGATGCGCGAGGCTTTCCAGGCGGCCGTCGAACGGCTGGGCGCGCAGTGGGTTACTCCGCCGGAAAGTTACAACGCACTTTACGGCGCGGTGCGGCTGATCCAGGATAGAGAAGGCGCGCGGACGCTCGAAGATACTTACCGCCGCCATGGCCGCGGTGTGGGCGTGAAGCTTGCCGACATGATCGAGCGTGGGTTGGCCGTGAGCGGCGAACAATACGCTGCGGCGCTCGATGTACTGCGGTTGGCGCGTAGCGAGATGGAGCAGGTTTTTGCGCAGTACGACGTGATCCTGACCCCGTCGGCGCTCGGGCCCGCTCCGGCGACATTGGCATTTACCGGGGATCCGCGAATGAATTCTCCTTGGACGGGCTTGGGCACGCCGTCGATATCGATGCCGATGCGGCATGGGGGGCGGTTGCCGTTGGGTCTGCAACTGGCGTCGGCGCGGGGGCGGGATGGAGCGCTGCTGGTGGCGGCGGCGGCTTTGGAGGATGCGCTGTAAGGTGTTCAACGCATCCGGGCGGTCCACCAAACCGGGCGTCGCCTAGAGCAATCCCGCGTTACCGCCTGGCGCAATCCCGCGTGAAAAGATATCCTCGGGAAGGCACTCCATGACCGCTCCCTCGATCGCACTCGCCTACCCGCCCCGCGCGGCGCAGATCCGCCTCGTCGTCTTGATGGTGGCGCTCAGCGCCATGAGCTACTTCAATCGCACGATTCTCTCCATCGCCGGCCCGGGGATCATGAAGGAGTTCGGCATTTCGGAAACGTCGATGGGGACCGTTTATTCGTCGTTCCTACTGAGCTACACAATCTGCATGGGACTCGGCGGCGCGCTGGCGGACCGCTTCGGCGCCCGCCGCACGCTGTTCCTTGCCGGCCTCTGCGCCTCCGCCTTTACGGCGCTTACTTCCCTCTGTGGACCTTCCGGATTGGGCGCCTACTTCGGCGTCGTCACGGCATTCATCACCGTACGATTTTTGTTCGGTGTTGCTACTGCTCCGCTCTATCCTTCGACGGCGCGAATCTCATCGGATCAGATTCCGCCCAGTTCGCAAAGCAGCGTACAGGCGATCGTGATGGCTGGCGCGGCGGTGGGTGCGGCGATTTCTCCCGTGTTATTCACGCGACTCATCGCCTGGATCGGGTGGCGTTCTTCGTTCCTCCTGGCGGCAGCGGCAACGTTGTGTCTCTTGCTCGTGTGGATTTTCACGGTTCCCGAAGACGCGCCGCGCGGCCAGGCACGATCGGGCAGCCGGGCCGCCTGGGGTAAGCTCATCACCGATCGCGATCTGATGATGTTGACGCTCGGCTACTTCATGCTCAATTATTTCGAGTACATCTTCTTCTACTGGATCTATTACTACTTTGGAGAAATTCGAAAGATGGGCGCCGAGATGGGCGCGCTGGCCACAACGGTGATGTTCGTGGCGATGGCGATCATGTCGCCTATGGGTGGATGGCTGTCCGATCGTGTGGGCCGCCGCGTGGGAAGACGGGTCGGACGCCGCGCAGTCAGCATGGCCGGCATGACGTTGAGCGCGATCCTTTTGTTCTGGGGCGCAAGCGGCGTTGGCGTAACGGCAACCGTGATTTTACTGGCGTTGGCGCTTGGATGCTGCACCATGGCCGAGGGTCCGTATTGGGCCACGGCGATTGAATTGGGGCGCGATCAGGCGGGAGCATCGTGCGGGATCATGAATACCGGCGGCAACATCGGCGGTATGCTGGCGCCGGTGATTACGCCGCTTATCGCCATCCGCTACGGCTGGGCCGGCGGCCTCTACTTTGCAAGTTTTCTCGTTCTCATCGGCGTGGTCACATGGCTTTGGGTGAACCCGGAACGGGCGGGAGCCAAAAGCTCCTGATCCCGGCCACCGCTGGCTCTCAACACTGCCGCGTGCTAGACTCGGCATCGTAGGCGAAAGGAATCCCCGTTGCGGACTTCTGAAGTGTTTCGCGCGTGGGGCAGAATCCTCACCGGCCGTCAGCCCTCCCTATCGATCGAGATCACCAAGGAATGCCCCCTGCGTTGCCCGGGATGTTATGCCTATGACACGGCCCATCTCGGCGGCGGCATAACCCTTCGCTCTCTCAGCGATCGCAAAGGCCAGGCCCTCGTCGATGGCGTCCTCGACGCCGTTGACCGCCTCCAGCCCCTCCACCTCTCCATCGTCGGCGGCGATCCCCTCGTCCGCTACCGCGAATTGGAGCAACTCGTCCCGCTTTTGCTTGCGCGCCGCATCCACGTCCAAATCGTAACCAGCGCCTTCCGCCCGCCCGCCGCCTCCTGGGCTACCACGCCGCATGTTTCCGTCGTCGTCTCCATCGACGGACTCCAACCGGAGCACGACATCCGCCGCGCGCCGGCCACCTATGATCGTATCCTCCAGAACATCGCCGGCCACTCCGTCACCATCCACTGCACCGTCACCGGGCAGATGATGAAGCGTCCCGGCTACCTTCGCGACTTTCTCGAATTCTGGACCCCGCGCCCGGAAATCCGCAAAGTCTGGTTCAGCCTCTTCACACCCCAACTCGGCGACAGCCTGCCCGAAATGCTCACACCCGCCGAACGCGCCCAGGTCATCGCCGATCTCAGCGAACTCCGCCAAATTTTCCCCAAACTCGACATGGCGCCCGTCACCATCGCCCAGTTTGCCGCTCCTCCCGAAAGCCCCAGGGACTGCATCTTCGCCCTCACCACCCAGACCCTCTCCGCCGATCTCATAACCAAGATCACTCCCTGCCAATTCGGCGGCAATCCGGATTGCGCCTCCTGCGGCTGCATCGCTTCCATGGGGCTCGCCGCCGTCGCCGCTCACAAAATCGCCGGCATCATCCCCGTAGGCGCGATTTTCAGGGCTTCCCTTGCCGCCGGCCACCTCTTCAACCGCCCTCAGCCCGCGCCGGCCGCAATCACTTCCGCTTCTCCAAAAATCCCAGCGGATTCTCAAATTCAAATCCAAACAGCCGCGGATCCTCTCCAATCACCGCCGCCGCCGCAATATAAAAAACATACTTATACGTCTCCTCCGGAAGCCGATCCTTCCCCATCGCCAGTAGGCGCCAGAAATTCCGCTCCTTAGGATTCGGCGGCATCTTCCGCACCAACGGCAGCACCCGATCCTCGCCCCAGTTGTAGCAGGCCATCACCAGAAATCCCGACCCCTGTGCCTCCGTCCGGTACAGATCCTGCAAATACGCCGCCGCCGCCGGCGTGGCACGATCCCAATGATGCCGGTCATCGGCCGGATCCGGCCGCCTCAAATCCGCCAGCGGACCAATCTTCAACCCATACTTCACCGCCGTCTCCGGAACAAACTGCCACAATCCCTTCGCAATCCCGCTCCGCGTCTCCGGTCCGCTGATGAACGCATCGAAATTGCTCTCCTGCATCGCCAGATAAAAAAATTGCGGCGGCAGCCCCTGCGCCAGCAATTCGTTCGCGATCACCTCCACATACCCGTGGTCCTGCGCCCGCCGGATCGCCTTCGCCATTCGATCCGACGACTTCCACAGCCCGATATAGTTCTCCACCTCAGTCACAAACTGCGGCGGCATCGCCAACTCGCTTTCCCCGAACACGCGCGCAACTCGCATGATCAGCCGCCGCTGTGGAGTCAGCTTCTTGTCATAGATTTTGAGCGTATCGAGAAAACCGTCGTAACTCCTTCCCAACTCCTCGCGCCGGCTCCGGTACTTCCGCAACTCGTCATTGCCCTGCTGGGTCCCGGCGTCCTTCACCAGCTTCTCCAACCCCGCGATGTCCACATCGAGCGACTTCATCGTGTAGAACAAATCGAGCGCCACGGCCGTCTGTTGTCCCACCTGCCGATGCAGATACCATGCATATCCCGCCGCCGACGCCACGCAAAGCGCAAGCGCCGCCACAATCCCGTAATGCTTCCGCTTCTGCTTTTTTTGTACCTGCGCAAACGCCTTGCGCATGATCATCGTATGCTCGCCCACCGGACCATCTCCGGTTCCACCCTCGAAATACCGGTTGATCGCCAGCGCCACATCGTCCCTACCCGCCGCCGGGCCAGCAACCGCTTCCAGGTCGAAAAACACCCACGGCCCCTCTGACCCCAATCGCACCGCCGTCGGACCCTTTACCGGTGCCGCACCCACTCGTTCCCCGTTCACGAAAATCCCGTTCGCGCTATCCAGATCCCGGACCCACCATGTTCCGTTCTCCTGGCTGACCTCGGCATGCACCCGGCTTACCACCTCACTGCGGACACATACCTCCACATCGTCCCGCCGCCCGATTCGGAACGATGTATCGAACAGCCTTTGGTCCGCACCACCGGCCTCTATCCCAACGCGAATCCGCCTCGGCGTCATCGCTTGGATGATACCGCGAAGCATCGCAGAATCGCCGCAACGCTCCGGTCCACATCTTCATCCCGAGTCGCCCAGGACGACACACTGATCCGCATCGCCTTCCGGCCGTGCCATTCCGTTGGGCCGCACCAGCACGTCCCGTCTTTCTGTACCAGTTCGATCACCTCCCGGGTTCGCTCCGCGTCGCCGAACGCCACCAGCACCTGATTCAACACCACTTCGTTTAGGATCTCCCCGCCGCCCCGCTGAAGCTCCTCCGCGAACCGCCCCGCCATACGGCAGTTCCGCTCGATCAAATCGCGTAGACCTGCCCGCCCGAGTGACCGTAGCGCCGCCCAGATCTCCACGCCCCGCGCTCGCCGCGAGAGCTCCGGCGTGTATTGCGACGGCTCCCGATGTTCGCCCTGCGGCAGATAAGCCGCCGTCACCGACATCGCCTGCTTCAACGCCACCGGATCGCGAACGAACGCCAGTCCGCTGTCATAAGGCACGTTCAAGCATTTGTGAGCATCGGTAGCCCACGAATCCGCCTCCGCCACACCCGCCACCAAATGCGCATATCGCGGACTCACCGCCGCCCACAATCCAAACGCGCCATCCACATGCACCCACGCCCCGGCCTCATGCGCAATCGAACAGATCTCCGGCGCCGGATCGAACGCGCCCGTATTCACATTGCCCGCCTGCATGCAAACGATCGTTGGGCCGCTTACCGCGGGCATCGCGCCGGCGCGCATTCGCCCCTGCCCATCCACCGGCACACGCACCACGCG
>JBGSME010000674.1:0-4027 GCA_041740335.1 Bryobacteraceae bacterium
AACAACGTCGATCTGCTCACCGGCACCGCTTCATTTTCCGACCCGCACACGCTTCTGCTCGAAGGGGAAGCCGGCTCCAACCGCCGGACCGTGTCCGCCGCAAAGATCGTAATCGCGGTCGGAACCACGCCGACCCGCGACCGTCACATTCCTTTCGATCGGAAATCGATCTTCACCAGCGACGATATCCTGCAATTGGACCGCCTGCCCAAGACGATGACCGTGGTCGGCGGAGGCGTCATCGGTTGCGAGTACGCCAGCATGTTCGCATTGCTCGGCGTGCGCGTGACGCTCATCGACAAGCGTCCGGACCTGCTCGGCTTCGTCGACAAAGAGATCGGCGATACCCTCGTCTATCACCTCAGGGAAAATCGCGTCACTTTGCGGCTTGAGGAAGAAGTGGCCGGTGTCGATACCTCGTGCGGCGAGAATGGGGAGCAGGTCCGAATCCTGCTAGGCAGCGGCAAGCAGGTGGTCTCCGAGAAAGTTCTTTACAGCATCGGGCGTACCGGGGCCACCGGTTCCCTCGGCCTCGATCGCGCCGGCGTCTGCGCCGACGACCGCGGACGAATCCGCGTGGATTCCCACTTCCAGACCTGCGTGCCGCACATCTTCGCGGTCGGCGATGTGATCGGCTTTCCCAGCCTCGCCTCCACCTCCATGGAGCAGGGCCGGCTGGCGGCCTGCTACGCCTTCGGGCTCGAAGCCAACGTCACGCCCGAACTATTTCCTTACGGCATATACACGATTCCCGAGATATCGATGGTCGGCAAAACCGAGCGCGACCTGACGCGCGAAGGCGTCCCCTACGAAATCGGCAAGGCTCGCTACAACGAAATCGCCCGCGGCCAGATCATCGGCGACCACACCGGCCTGCTGAAACTGATCTTCCATTTCGAAACCCGGGAACTGCTTGGCGTCCACATCATCGGCGAGGGCGCGAGCGAGCTCGTCCACATCGGGCAAGCCGTGCTCAGCTACGGCGGCGAGGTCGATTACTTCCTCCGAACCGTCTTCAACTACCCGACCCTCGCCGAAGGGTACAAAATTGCCGCCTTCGACGGTATCAACCGGCTGGGAGTAGTTGTCACGTGAAGAAGCTTCTGCCGGCCGCTCGGGCGCTTGAAATGCGCTTCAAAAGAGTCCCGCATTCGCGTGGAGAGGTCAAATTCCACGCCAGCATTTCCCTCGAAACGCTTCTAGGCCCTGTGTCACAACCCTGGTGAGAAGCAAAGTTCGCAGCAGCCTTAGAAGCGCATAGGCGCTGCACCAAACAGAGACGAAACTCGCGAGTTTTCGGCGCCGAAGCGAGTCCGTCTTGCGCGTGCTGCTTCAAAGCTGCGGCGGTACGGCTTTTCCTAACTCACGCAACAGGAGAAAAGACACAATGGCTGACGATGTAACCAAAGTCCTGCTTAACAGCGCGGTGCTCGACATTTATACCCAAAATCCGGGGTTGAGCATCTCAATCGCCGACGCGCTGAATTTCGTTTTCAAGAATGCCGGCTGCATTCGCTGCATGCGCTACAATACCAATTCCGACGAACTGGTGTACGTGCAGTTTGACACCGTGGTGATCACCAACGTCGACGCTCTGAAGAAGTTCAAGGAAACTTTCGAGTGCGCCGCCAAGTACGGCATGGGCGTCACCTACTGCGAGTCCACCGACGGCAAGCGCATCGTCATGGTGAATCTCTATCCTTGCCGCTGCAAGTGCAAACCCAACGACTGAGCTCTGTACGGAGGAAACGCCCGGCCGGAATCCCCCCCGGCCGGGCCTCAAACCAAACCCAGCCCCCCTCTAAAACCCAGCCGAAAGATCCCGCCACGACACCATCGTCTTCCGGTAAATCGCTTCCCGGCCCATCACCGCCGTCATCGCCCCCACCGCGCCGATCTCGATTCCAGCCGCCACCGGCGTGCCCTTCTTGATCGCATCGTAAAACGCCGTCACATGCTGCATGTCGAGCTTTTCCTCCGTAGGCGCCGCGATCTCCCTCGGCTGCGCCCCCTTTTCGAGCGGATAAAACATCGATTTGTCCAGATCCACGGAACCCTTCGTTCCGTACACATACCAATACTGCCCATTGCCGGGCATCCCGCGCGCGTGAAAGAACACCTGCGAAAAATTCAGCTTCACGCCGTTGTCATACTCGTAGCCCAACGTGTAGCCGTCCATGTTCGTCCGCCCCGGAGGCTCGTTCGGCCAAACCAGCGCTCCCCCGAATCCAGCCCCGCGCGCCGGCCGCGAGTCCGCTACCCAGTTACACACATCGAGATTGTGGACCGACATTTCGACAATCACGTCACCGGACCGCTTGGCGTCGAAAAACCAATCCGCCGAAGGACCGTCGTGCGCCAAGTCGTCGCTGGAATGCCGCTGCGCCTTGATCATCACCACCTTGCCCGCGATCCCCTGGTGAATCTGCTCGATCGTTTTCTTGAGACGCGTGTCCGATCGCAACTGCTGGCCCACCTGGAACACACGATTCGACGCCAACACCGCCTTCCTCAGCCGCCCAATCGATTCCGGCGTGATGCCCACCGGCTTCTCGCAATAAACATGCTTGCCTGCGTTCAACGCCGCGATCGCCATCTCCACGTGCAAATCGCACGGCGTCGAAATATGCACGGCGTTCAGCGCCGGGTCGGCCAGCATCTTGCGCCAGTCGGTGTACGTCTTGGGATTGTCGCGGCCCGCCGCCGTGGCGGCCTTGTCGAGACGGTCCGGCTTCAGATCGCATAGCGCCGCCACCTTCACTCCCGGCTGTTCGAGGACGCTCTTCATCACATACGATCCGCGGTTGCCCACGCCGATCATCCCGACCGAGGTCATCTCCGTGCCCGATCCCTGAAAAGCAACAGCCGGGGCGGCAGCGAGGAATGTTCTACGATGCATGACTTTGCACTCCTTAGACCAGTTATACTCTCTCCGAACGCTTCTGCCACCATACCTCCGGGCGGCGATCCGGCCCCAGCGCCGCGTTCGGCTCCACCATCTTCCCGTACAACTCCGGGCGCCGCGCCCGAATGTAGCTCTCCCCCGACGCCAGCCGCCGGTTCTCCCCCACCAGCGTCGCCACCACGATCTCATCGCCGAATGACCGGCACTCCGCCGTCACTTCGCCGAACGGATCGACAATCATCGATCCCCCCGGCTTGATCGTTCCGCCGTCCTCGCCGAGTACGTTTGCGTATACCAGATACACGCCGTTCTCCCACGCCCGCGCCGGCAGCCATTTCATGATCCACCCTCGGCCCTTCGGTCCGTCAAACTCCATCCGGCACCGCACCGGATCGCGTTGACGGTTCCGCCACACCGCCGCATCCACCGTCCCTCGTCCCGGGGCGGGGGACGGAAGGCACCCCGTCACATGCGGCGCCAGAATGACATCGGCGCCCAGCATCGCCGTCAGCCGGCCGTTCTCGGGCAGATTGTTGTCGTAGCAAATCAGGATGCCCCACTTCCATCCCAACGCCTCAAACACCGTGTAGGAATCGCCGCAACTGAGATGGGCGCTGACGAACGCATGCAGCTTGCGATGCCGCGCGATCAGCCCGTCCGGGCCAACCACGGCGAACGTGTTGTAGAGCCGGCCGCCGTCAAGCTCCACCAAGCCCGCGCCAACCAGAAGTTTGTGCCGTCCCGCAATCGCGGTCAGCGCGTCTAACGAGGGGCCGCCCGGAACCGGCTCGGAAATCTCTTCGATCTCCTCCCGGGAAAGCCCGCCAAGAAAGCTGTAGCCGGAAATGCTGCACTCGTGGAAGCAAACCAACGCCGCGCCTTCCGAAGCCGCCCGCGCCGACAACCGCTCAATCACCGCGAGGTTGTACGCTTTGTCCCCATCTCGCGCCTCGAACTGCGCCGTGGCAACGCGGATTTCTTCCAAGCGCTTCCTCCAGACTCTGCGATCAGGATTTCTTCTTGCCCTGCGCCGCTACCGCTTCCATCGCCGCCTTCACCTTCTCCGGATCGCCGAGATAGTAGTGCCGGATCGGCTTCAGATCGTCATGGAGCTCGTACACC
>JBGSME010000675.1:0-3093 GCA_041740335.1 Bryobacteraceae bacterium
GGTTGGCGCCCAGGAATTCCACATCCGAAGCGGTCTTTTTGGGATTGGCCCACTCGACCTTGTGTACCACAGTCGCCAGGGTGCCACCACGCCCGTTGGCGGGGAACTTACGGGAATGATTGGCGCCGCAGGGTTCAAACAGGTGGCCGTACTTGGAAGCGAAATCGGGATCGCCTTCCCAGGCGGTTTTCAAAGCGTCCTGTGTTTTGAACTCATTGAACAGGTCCGTAGCAAAGGTGAACTTGAGCTTGCAACCGTCGATGGCGACGTTGTCGAGCACGAATTCGTTGAAAGTGAACTCGTTTTGGCCGCCCGAGCGAGGGTCAAGGATCTCCATTTGGAAGGCTGCCTTCTTGACAGTCAGCTTCTGCCTGGGCGCTTTCGGCTCTTTCGCATTTACGATCTGGACGCCGGAGACGCTAGCGGCAATCCTGGTGAGCGCGGCCAGATTGTTGTCGCTGTGGTTGCTGTTAGTGAATTTCTCCGCTTCCTTCGACGGGCGATAGTCGCCTTCGCAGGTGCTGCTAGCTTTCTCGAAGCATACGTTGCCCTTGAAGAACTGGCACGCGGATACTCTGGCTGACGAGAGGCCACCGATCGTTCCGATCGCGGCGGCGGCCTGAGACTGAATCAGGACATCTTTGGGACGGCGAAGGTGGGCAGCAAAGCCGACAGCACTGGCAGAGAAGGAATAGAAGCGACGAGACATGGCGTATTCGATTGACCTCAGCGGGTATTAGTGGCGTTACCGCCGGACGATCCGGAACTGGTACCGGTCCGGAACATCCGACCACGAACCACCGTCAGCATACAACACTTGAGCCGAGGCAGTGAACTCACCTTCCCCGAACGCCCTGAGTGGAAGCGGCACGGAAAGCAGGATATTGGTGCCGGAAGTTTCAAGCGTCAGCGGGATCGTCTCTTCGTGGATGGGGAGTGCTTCGGCGCCGGTGCGTTCGCCGCGGAAGAACTGAATACGCACGGAGCTGGCCCCGGCGGGCGACTCAAACGAGAACGGAACCACGGCATGGATGTCGTCGGCGGCGACGGAGACCACTTTCCCAGCGGCACGGACACCCGCGGGATCGATGATGGCAGTGACGGCAGCGCGGGGAGTCAACGCGACCCGGAGCCCCGGGATTTCCACAAAGCGCTGATAGCCCGCGAGCATCGCGAAAGCCAGGGCGGCCATGGCCGGTGCCGCGAAGGCTGGCGTCCATGAGGTGCTCCGAAAGGGAACAAGTGATTCGAGGAAGGCGCGGAACCTGCTCTTGGGAGCGGCGTTGCCGGCGAGCGCTGGCAGTTCGCGGAAAACGGCTCTCAGGTTTTCGGCGAAAACCGCCGTATCCCGAACTTCGGCCGCACAGTGCCGGCAGTCGAAGTAGTGGGCTTCGAACGCTTCCTGTTCGGAGAGTTCCAGCTCGCCCAGCAAGTAGCGCTGAGCGGCCATCGTCTGAATTGCACCTTGGTGATCCATGGTCATCCACCTCTATAGTGACGTCCAGCGTGGCAGCGTTTCAGTCACGGTAATCGTTTTACGTATTTCGGCGATTAAAGGTTGAAGAGAGCCATCGCCGCAGCCTTCCCCTTGGAGTATTGATCGCGGAACCGGCCTTTGGCGCGGTGCAACAGGACGCGCAGGTACTCGCGGTCCACGTTCATTTCACGGCAGATTTCGTCTTTGTCCCGCTCGTCGAAGAAGATCGCCCGGAGGATGTTGCGATCCTTTTCCGGCAGGGTGGCGATGACTTCGCGAACGCGAGCCTTGCGCTCTTCGCTGACCAGACGCGACTCGCTATCCTCGGTGGTATCAGGAGGATCGGCCATGTGCTCGGGCAAATCGCTGACGCGGCTTGCGCCGCGATAATATTCGAGCAGCACGTTCTGGCAGACGGTGTTGACGAAAGCGCCGAGGCGCTCGGGGTGCTCGAGAGTGCCTTTTTTGCGGAGGTACGTGAAGGTCCGGAGGAAAGTATCCTGGACAATGTCCTCCCTCACTTGGGGGGTACGCACACGACTCCTCAGCTTCACCTCCAACAGTTCTCCGAAGTAGAGTGTGAAGTGACGTTCAACGTCGCTGTCTCCTTCGATCAGTTTGTCGAGGTAAGCCTGATCGAAGGACTCCCATTGCATTCGTCTTCGCCGAACTGGGTAGTATACCTGTCGCTGGCGGGTCCTGCAAGCGGGTGGGGATGCGGCTGAGCGCGGGGCGGGGGATGATGTGGCTGTCATTGGCTGCCTCCAATAAGTTCTGAACGCGATTGCAAGGCGGAATTCTTCCGGCCTTGGTCCAGATTCCTGATGAATGGCCAACCCCGTCTGGGGGTATCGGCCGGCGACAGCCAGACTAACCGGTCTCGGTCGGTCTCTCCTCCGGATGCGCCAACAGGTTCATGGCTACTGTTGTGCTAGTGACGCTGGGACTAGTACCGTTTCACCCTACTCCGTGATTTTTGTTAGAGTTCCCTCACGGAACGGACTAGCCGACGCGCCTAAAAACCTTTTCTGGTACTAGGAAGTATACACCTATCGATGTGTTGGGTGAAGGCTTTTCTTACCCCTAGAGTGGGAGCTTCCCGGAGGGGGGAGGGGGGAAGGCTACCAGATCTCGCCTAGACGGTACTCATCCAGGCATTCCCGCAGCCTCTCGCTGCTGAGCCGGCTGAAGTGCGACTGGCCCTCGTGCTTCTCTCAGACCACCACGGCATCGGGGCGTTCGGTCAGGGCGTCGACCAAGACGTCGGAGTGCGTGGTGACGATGAGCTGCGTCCGCGTACTGGCCTGGATCAGCAACTGCGCGAGCCCGGGGAGGCAGTCCGGATGCAGACCGATCTCGGGCTCTTCGATGCTGGATCAGCGATTCGTGCGCGACTCCGTTGTGCTCGATGTCGTTGATAAAAATGGCAATATTGGTAGCGTCTTCAAGCAGGAAGTCCGGCGGCAGATCGGATTTGCTGGGGGAGTCTCGGGCCGGTATGCCTGCCGAAATTCCATTCGCGGTACAGCTCCATTTCCTCGCAGGCGCGGGCGAGATCGGTGAGTTCGGGATACGTATCCGGGTCGCGACGCTGAGAAAGCACGGACTGATCCGGC
>JBGSME010000676.1:0-3627 GCA_041740335.1 Bryobacteraceae bacterium
CACCAGGATTCCGCCGGGCAGATAGGTTTGCAGATCCACCGCTTGCATCTGTTCGAGCGGCCCCAGGTGCGACACTGCCGCGAACAGCCCCTCGAACCATTCCCGCGTCGAGTAGCCGCCGAGCTTCCAGCGCATCTCTTCGGAGAGGATGCGCGACAGCGCGCGGTCGCGGAAGGCGCTCACCAGTGTGAAGTAGGCGCCGGCGAGCGATTGCGATAATGCCTCGAGCATCGGCTTCAGGCGCAGGAACCGGGGCAGGGAATCGAGCTTCGGATAAAGCGCCGAAGCGGTGCCGAACAACGGCCGCCGCGCCCATGCGGGAACCAGTCGCGCCACGCTCTGGTGGCCGAGGGCCAGCAGGTAGCGCTCATAGCCCCCGAAGATCTCGTCGCCGCCGTCGCCCGACAGCGCCACGGTGACATGCTGCCGCGTCATCCGCGAGAGGTAAAGCATGGGAATCGCCGACGAGTCGCCGAACGGCTCGTCGAAGTGCTCCACCAGCGTTTCGAGCGTGCCGTGAATTTCGGGCGTGACCGTCTCCTCGTGATGCAGCGTGCCGAGGTGGCCGGCGAGCAGGCGGGCGTAGTCGAGCTCGTCGTAACGCTTGCTGGTGAAGCCGATCGAAAACGAGCGCACCGGCGCCGCCGCGGCGCGGCTCATCAGTGAGACGATGATCGAGGAATCGAGCCCGCCGCTGAGAAAGGCCCCGAGCGGGACATCGCTCATGAGGCGGCAGGAGACCGCTTCGGCGGCAAGGCCGCGGAGATGCGCGGCTTCACTGTCAAACGAGAGGCTGGAATCCGGAGCGAAGTTCAGTTGCCAGTAGCGGCGGAGGCTCGGGCCGGCGTTGCTTTCCCACAGAAGGCTATGGCCCGGGGGAAGTTTGTGGACGCCGCGGTAAATGGTGCGGGGGTCCGGGACGTAGCCGAGGGCGAGGAAATCGGAGAGGGCTTGCGGGTCGGTGGGAGGGGCGAAGCCGGGCAGAGGGCGGAGCGCTTTGAGTTCCGAGGCGAAAGCGAAGCGGCCCCAGGGGCCTTGTCCGGTATAGTAGAGGGGCTTTTTGCCGAAACGGTCGCGGGCGAGGAACAGGGAGCGGCGGTTTGAGTCCCATAGGGCGAAGGCGAACATGCCGTTGAGCTTTTCAGGCATGCGTTCTCCCAGTTCCTCCCAAAGATGGACGAGAACTTCGGTGTCGCCATCGGTGGCGAAGCGATGGCCCTTGCCGGTCAGCTCGCGGCGGAGTTCGCGGTAGTTGTAGATTTCGCCGTTGAAGACGATCTGGATGGACCCATCCTCGTTGCCAAGGGGTTGGGCGCCTCCGTCGAGGTCGATGATGCTGAGGCGGCGGTGGCCGAGGGCGGCATGAGGGTCGAGGAATGCGCCATAGGCGTCGGGACCCCGATGCTCTATGGCGTCGCACATGCGTGCCAGGAGATCGGGATCCGGGTAAAGGCCGTCGGAGGCGATATAGCCGGCGATTCCACACATGGGGTTAGCCCCCGTGGCGCGCGAAGTCAGTCGAGAGGAAGGGAAATGAGGCTAATGGTGGCACATATGGATAGTGCCGTCCAAAGCGGAGATTCTCACTCCAGGCCCGGCCGGACCTACCACAGAAGCAGAGGAACCTCGCCTGGCTGGAAGGAGAGTCCGGCCTGGAAAATGTACCGATTGCGGGAGAAAGTGGGGACGTTGGAGCTGAGCACGGAAGACGAGTGTAGGTATTGAGCCGATGTAGTCACATGCAGAAAACCGGTCAGCCGGTAGGCGAACGAGGTTCCCACCGTGGTCGCCCGGTATCCACTGACGTTGAGTGCTTCGAGCACCGGAAGGTAGTTCATGCGCGTGGCCCAGGCCGAAACCGAGCTCCGGCGGATTCCGGTGTAGCTGTAGTGCCCGATGACCCGTTCCAGTTGGCCGGACAGCACGAAGCCGTTGCCCGGGTTGGCGCCGCGGTCATAACTGAGCGACATCACCGAGGTGCGGTAATTGCCGTTGATGCTGGCCCGCGCGGCGACACCCCAGAACACCTTGTGAAAAGCCTCCAGCGCCGAGGCCTGCCCCGTAATGGCGCGGATGAGCGGATCCACCTGCACTTGCTGCAGCCGGTCAGTCTCGATGCGGAACGCGCCGCCTCCAAGGCCGACCGACCAGTGCGAGTCGAGAACATGCTGGAAGGTGCCCATCATTGTTTGGGAATATGCCTGGCCGTAACCTCGCCGGTGGAACACATGCATGAACATGTAGTTTGCTCCGAACGCGGTTCGCCGGGTCTTTTGGTGATTGAAGTCACCCATGGCGAAATAGATGTTGGAGTCGACCAGCGCGGCTGCCTTCCGGCGCTGCAATCCGGCTCCGCCGAACGCGCTGAATGTGGTTCGGGCGCTTTTCTGATAGGAGAGACCGGTCGCGCCCATCGCCTGGATCATTCGCGTATCGAAGGCCTCTCCGAATGGGTCCGCCAGGTTGCCGAACAGATCGGAATCGAACGGCACCGGGCTGGATCCGTTCAGAACCGTCGATTGCGTGCCCCCGCTGCCCATCACCATCGCCGTCACCCGGCGGGATACGCGGGCCGAGTGGGAGATCTGCCCTCGCTGGTTGACTCCGGTGAAGGTCACGCGGTTCCCGAACAGATTCAGGGAACCCTGATACTGCCCACGGGTGCTGCCCCGCGAAGTGGCGCGGGTACCGCCGAGGCCGAACCCGAGGAAACCGGCATAGGTGGCCTCATCGCCGAGCTGTAGATTCGGCTCCAGGCCGGCACGGGTCAGCCCACCGTAATACGCGGTTCCGAAGGTGAGGTTTGCCCGGAAGCGAACCGGCTGTCCTCCGGACCGGCCGAGCGGTCTCGTACCACGGCTCAGAATCGAGGGTCCGGTGAACAATCCACTATTGGCAGTTTGCGCCGTTAGCGGGAAGGTGGATGCGAAAACAAGAAAAGCGGAGAGGAGCAGGGGGGAGGATTTCACTTGTGAGAGCCTTCTTATAGCGGGACTCATCTCCCACTCCACTTCCCAGTCTGACTGCTATCCGGAGATGCTGTCAAGCGACTTCCCCCTGGGTGTCATGCGGCATTTTCCCCTAGGAGCCTGCGGTTTTCCAGGCCGGCCTCTGCCCGCGCTATCCTGAACCCTTGCAGATCCCGAACTGGCCAGTGTCGAACGACCGCGAACTCGGGTTGATCGCCGAGGTGCTCCGGTCAACCGCCTGGGGCGGATCGCATCCCTTTGTCGCGGAGTTCGAGCAGCGCTTCGCCGCCTTCCATGGCAGCCGCCATGGCATCACGGTCGCCAACGGATCGCTGGCGCTCGAGCTGGTCCTGTGGGCGGCCGGCATCGGCGCTGGCGATGAGGTGATCGTTCCGGCGCATTCCTTCATCGCCTCGGCGTCAGCAGTATGCCGTTGTGGCGCCATACCGGTATTCGCCGACGTAGACCCAAAGACGTTCAACCTCGATCCTGGGGCCGCCGAGGCTGCCGTATCGCCGAAGACGCGGGCGATCATGCCGGTACACTTCGGCGGCATGGCTGTGGACATGGACGCGATGGGGGCGATCGCCGGACGGCACGGCCTGGTGATCATCGAAGACGCCGCGCAGGCTCAGGGGTCGGAATGGCGCGGCCGGCG
>JBGSME010000677.1:0-3616 GCA_041740335.1 Bryobacteraceae bacterium
GTCCTTCGGGGCTTCACAGACGGCTTCGTCGGATGGCTCCGGTGGTAGTGGCCGCGCTGTGGGTGTCGGCGCTGCTCGTCGCCGGGCCGGATTCGCCGCGCACCGACGCGGCCTCACTCGAATACCGCGTGAAAGCGGCGATGGTCTACAACTTCACGCGCTTCGTCGAATGGCCCGCCGCGGCTTTAGGCGACGCATCCGCGCCGTTGGTGATCGCCGTGGTGGGCAGCGATCCCTTTGAAGGAAGCCTGGAGGCCGTCGTCCGCGACAAGACAGCCTGGGGCCGTCCCGTTGTCGTCCGGCAGTTTCGCGACCTCACGCCGGGCGAGCGCATACAGGTGCTGTTCGTTTCTCAGCCGGATCGAAAAAAGCTCGCCGGTGTACTGGCCCAACTCGAGGGACGGCCAGTGTTGACCATCAGTGATACCGACGGCTTTACCTCCTCTGGCGGCGTCATAGGGATGTTCGTGGACGAAGGCAAGGTCCGGTTCCGCGTGAACCGCGCGGCGGCTTCGCGCTCCGGCCTCACGATCAGCTCGAAACTGCTTCGGTTGGCGGCGGTCGATCAGGAGGGGTCACAATGACTTGGCGGAAGTTCTCGATCCGCGGCCTGTCGATTCAAAAGAAACTCGTCGCCATGATCGTCTCGGCGGTGACGGTTGCGCTGCTGTTAACCGCCGGCGCGTTCACGCTCTATGAGCTGGCGATGTACCGGGAATCGGTGCAGCGCGAATCACGGATGATCGCCCAGTTGCTGTCGGAATCGGCGACCGCCGCATTGGTGTTCAGCGATGAGAAGACGGCGCGGGAGGCATTGGCCACCTTGCGTGGCGAGCCGAGGGTGGTGTCGGCGGCCCTCTACCAGAAATCCGGAGCGGCGCTGGCTCAATACCGGCGTGACGACCAGACCAATTTACCGCCGGCCGAGCCGGAAGCCCAGGGATCGCGATTCGAAGACGGAAGGCTGATCCTGTTTCACGACGTCTTGCTCGAAGGCGATCGCGTAGGCGCGGTGTATGTGGAGCGGGACCTCCGCGACATGGCCGAACGGCTCACCGGCTATCTGTGGATCGCCGGCGGAGTCTTCCTGGTCGCGCTGATCGCGGCGCTGGCAGCGTCCATGCGCTTGCAGGCACTCATTGCCAAGCCGATCCTGCATCTGGCGAATGTAGCCGGAAGGGTGGCTACCGGGAATAACTATACTTTGCGGGCGGAGCGGACCTCCGACGATGAGTTGGGCTTTCTCTCCGAGCAGTTCAACGAAATGATGGAGGGTATCCTGGCGCGGGATCTTGCCCTGCGCAAGGCGCAGGACGAGCTTGAAGACCGTGTGGCCGAGCGCACTGTGGAGCTCGAGCAGGAAGTCGCCGAACGGCGGCGGGCCGAGGAGGAACTGCGCGCCGCCAAACTGGTCGCTGAGGAATCCAACCGCGCCAAGAGCGCCTTTCTGGCAAACATGAGCCACGAATTGCGAACGCCGCTCAACGCCATCATCGGCTATAGCGAGATGCTCGAGGAAGACGCGGAGGCAGCCGGCCAGGACGGCTGCGTCGTCGACCTCCGTAAGGTCAAAAACGCCGGCCATCATCTGCTCGCGCTCATCAACGACATACTCGATCTTTCGAAGATCGAGGCCGGGCGGGTAGAGTTGCACTGGGAATGGGTCAGCGTCGACGATGTGGTGCGCAACGCGATCGAGACGGCACAGCCGTTGGCGGCGCGCCGTGGAAATGAGCTCCGCGTGGAGCGCCGATGGCAGGGCCAGGAAATGTACGTCGACCCTGTCCGGTTCCGCCAGAGCCTGTTCAATCTGTTGAGCAACGCGTGCAAGTTCACAGAGAACGGCCGCGTGACGCTCGAACTCGACGCCGAACAGAGCGGCGGCGCCGATTGGATGCTATGGCGGGTGCGCGATACCGGAATCGGCATTCACCCCGAATCGCAGTCCCGGTTGTTCCAGTCGTTCTCGCAAATCGATTCCTCGGCCGCCCGCAAGTACGGCGGCACTGGCCTCGGTCTGGCGATCAGCCAGAAACTGTGCAACTTCATGGGTGGAGAAATTACGGTAGAGAGCAAAGCGGGCGAGGGTTCGGCGTTTACGATCCGGTTGCCGCAACGAGAATTCCAGGAAAACCTGGCTCGGGTGCCGCCAGCGAAAGGGAGTATTGATGCCTAAGCAGAAAATCCTGATTGTCGAGGACAACGAGATGAACCGCGACATGCTCTCGCGCCGTCTGATACGGCTCGGCTACGCGGTGATTACCGCGGTGGATGGGCACCAGGGTATCGCGACCGCCGAGGCGGCGAAGCCGGACCTGGTTCTCATGGACCTGAGCCTGCCCGGCCTTGATGGATGGGCAACGGTACGGCTGCTCAAGGACGGCAATTCCACCCGCGCCATACCGGTCATTGCGCTGACCGCGCATGCAATGAGTTACGACCGCAGCCTCGCCCTCGAAGCCGGCTGTGACGACTACGACACCAAGCCGGTTGATCTGCCGCGTCTGCTGAGCAAGATCGAGCGGTTGCTGGGGCCCAATCTCCAAGACGCGCCTATTGGAAGCCCTCAACCAGCGCGATCTCGGTGCTGAGCGGTTCGTACTGGCTGAATACGATCGTTCGTTCGTCCGCCGAAACGGTTAGTCCGCGCCCCGCGGGCCCCTCGAGGCGGTGGACTTCCTGGTCGCCCCCGTCGTCGAAGCGGCGCAGCCGGATCCGGGCGGGCTTCTGAGTGCTGATGTAGTAAACCCCCGAAGCTCCAACGGCAAAATCGCGAATCCCGGAGAGGCCGCGCAGAAGCAGAGATTCTGTTCCTCCGCCGAAAGGCATCTGCCACAGGGCGCCCCGGCGCTTCGAGTAATAAATCGTCTTGCCGTCTGGTGAGGGAAGCGCGAACTCGCCGCCGGCGGCGGTGAGCGGGAAGGCGCCCCGTCCAGGCATCTTCATCCAGATCTCGGTACTGCCGCTCTTTTCCGAGGAGAACAGGAAAGTCTGGCCGTCGGCCGAGATCCACGAAACGGGGCCATCGGCGTCCGGGAGCCGCTCATATCCGCCGCCGATGTGCACCCGGAAAGTGGCAATTTCGCGATCCTCTGTGACTCCGGTAACGGCAAATGAATCGATTCCGGCCCAGCATATCTGCGTGAATCCGGCGAGTACAGGCGGCAGCGTGAGCTGCCGGGCGTTCTCCGTCGCGATGGTCGAATCGACTCCGGGAGGGCGCAGTGTGCCGATCCAGAGCGAGAGGCCCGTGGGGAATCGCAGAGCGCGAAAGGCAATCATCGGCGGCGTACCCAAAGGCTGCAAGCTCGGAAGTTCGTCGCGTGACGCCGCCGGATACAGAGCGCCTTTGCTGACCAGGGGGCCCCCGGGCGACTCAAGATCCACCCTCCAAAGGTTCGCCACCGGCGAAGATCGGATAAAGGCCAACGTGCCGCTCGCCGCGGCAACCATCGGATGATACCCGATGCGGCCGGCCGCGGTGACCGGCGCTGGCGCCGCCCCGGACCTTGGAAAGCGCCACAGCTGCTGCAGACCGTTGAGGCTGCGGGGAACAATAACGTCGTCGCCGCTCGGGCTCCACTCAATATGGGCGTCGGCATCCACGCCATCGGCG
>JBGSME010000678.1:0-2823 GCA_041740335.1 Bryobacteraceae bacterium
CTCGCCCGCCACGGCATCGCACCCGCCGGCAACACCCTCTCTCCAAAGAAGCCGTTCGCCAACGAGAGCGAACAGATGTTCGCCAGCCTGCTCGACTTCTACCGTATCCCGTGGGACTACGAACCCAAAAGCTTCCCCATCGAATGGGACCGCAACGGCCGCGCCACCGAATCCTTCACTCCCGATTTCTTTCTTCCCGAATTCGATCTCTACATCGAACTGACCACGATGAAGCAGGCACACGTCACCCGCAAGAACCGCAAAGTGAAATTGCTCCGCACCATCTATCCGCACATCAACATCCAGGTCTTCTATCAGAAGGATTTTCATAATCTGATCTTCAAATACGGCCTCGCGGAACGAACGGCCGCGGTATGACATTCCCCGGATGAGTACCCCTGCCCAGCCGCCCATCGAGCGCATCCTCTACTCCGCCGACCAGGTCGAGGAGCGGATTGCCGCCGTCGCCGCCGAAGTGTCGCAGCGCTATCGCGGCCGTAATCTCAAGCTCATCGGCGTCCTTAAAGGCTCCGTCTTCTTCCTCACCGCGCTCGCCCGCCGCCTCGACATTCCCGTAAAGATCGATTTCCTCGCCATCTCGTCTTTCGCGCCCCATCGCCCCGCCGCTCCCGGCATCGTCCGCATCGCCAAGGACCTCGACGAACCGATCGAGGGCGAAGACGTCCTCGTCGTCGAGGACATCGTCGACACAGGATTCACACTCCGCTACCTGCTCCAAACCCTTGCCGGACGCGGACCCAATTCGCTTTCGATCTGCACCCTCCTCGACCGTACCTCACGCCGCCTCGTCCAGATCCCCGTCGAGTTCCGCTGCTTTGAAATCGGCGAGCATTTCGTCGTCGGATGCGGCCTCGACGATCGCCAGTACTACCGCAATCTCCCCTATCTCGCCATCGTCAAGCGGGACCGGCCGTAGCAGTTCGAAACCAACTACACTGTCTCTAGGGCCGTTCGTTTCCTCCTCCGCCGCTGGACACCTTCATGGCAAAGACGATGCAAAACACTCCCCCTGGGCGTGTGCCGGATTCGGCCGCGGCCGAGGGCGTCGTCCGCTCTGCCGGCCTTGTCTCGGCCGCAACCATGCTCAGCCGCATCAGCGGACTGGTGCGCGAATCCGTGATCGCCTGGCTATTTGGAGCGCGCATGGAAGCCGACGCGTACCGGCTCGCCTTCCTGCTTCCCAATCTCACCCGGGACTTGTTCGCCGAAGGCGCGCTCTCCTCGGCTTTCGTCCCCACGTTCACCGAAGAGCTCACCCGCAAAGGCCGCGAAGAAGCCGCCCGGCTCGCCAACCTCGTCGCCACCGCCGTCATTCTGGTGGTGGGTGGCATCTGCGTGCTCGGCGTCATCGCCGCGCCGCTGCTTGTGGATGTGTTCGCGCCCGGATTCCGCGAAACTCCCGGCAAGACCGAACTCGCCGTGCAACTCACGCGGACCATGTTCCCGTTTCTGCTTCTCGTGGCTTTGGCCGCGCAGGCGATGGGCGTGCTCAACGCGTGCAATCAGTTCGGCATCCCATCCCTTGCCCCGGCGCTGTTCAACGTCTTCTCCATCAGTTCCGGCCTTCTGTTGGGCGTCATCTACGGTCCCGCGCTCGGAATCTCGGCGATCCAGGGCATGGCCTGGGGCGTTCTGATCGGCGGCGTGTGCCAGTTGATGGGACAGGTCCCCAGCCTCTACCGCCAGGGCTTCCGGTTCAAGCCTGGCTTTGACTGGTCACACCCTGGGCTTCGCCACATCGTAAAGCTGATGGGTCCCGCCATCCTCGGCGGCGCCTCGGTGCAGATCAACGTATTTATCACCACCTACCTTGCCACCGGTGTCGACGACCCCATCCGCGGCGTCAACGGCCCGGTGAGTTGGCTGAACTACGCATTCCGTTTCTTTCAACTTCCACTCGGCCTGTTCGGAGTCGCGATTGCTTCCGCCACGGTCCCTTCGATTTCGCGCTCGCTCGCTTCCGGCAATCGCGACGAATTCCGGCGCACTCTCAACCGGTCGCTCGGCGTGGCCTTCCTCATGACGGTTCCGTCCGCGGTTGGGCTTATCGTGCTCGGCCGCGACATGATCACGGCCGTGTTCCGCCGCGGCGAGTTCGACGCCTACGACGCCCGCCAGACTGCCCTCGCCCTCAGTTGTTACGCCGTGGGCCTGGCCGCCTATTCCGGAGCCAAGATCCTCAATCCCGCCTTCTACGCGCTCAAGGATTCGCGCACGCCCATGCTGATTTCGATGTTCTCCATCGCGATCAACTTCGTCACCGCCACGTCCCTGCTCCGCTACACTTCACTCGGCCATGCCGGGCTCGCCCTTTCCACATCCACCGTGGCGATATTCGCGTTTCTCTGCCAGTTCGTCATCATGGGCCGTAGGGTCGGCGGGATCCACGGGCGCCAGTTGCTTTCGAGTTCCATCCGCATGGGGATCGCCGCGCTCGGAATGGGCGTGGTCATCTCCATGATCCGGCTTGGCGTGGGCAGCGCACTTGGAGAATCCCGATGGGTAAGCCTGATCGCGCTTTGTGCGTGCGTACCCTCCGGGCTCGCCGTGTTCTACTTTCTTTGCCGGCTGCTGCGCGTGGAGGAGATGGATCTGGCGATGTCGGGGGTCCTCGCGCCCATCCGCCGGCTGGCGCGCATCGGCCGCCCCCCCGGCAAACGGCCCTAGGCCAATTCGCCCCGGAGTCGTCTCGTGTTGTACCCTAGTGGAACATGCAAAGCGATCTCGATAAGTTAGCGAGAATTCAGTCCCTGGACCTGCGAGCCGCTGAGCTTCGCAAGGAAATCGCCGAGCTGCCCAAGC
>JBGSME010000679.1:0-3731 GCA_041740335.1 Bryobacteraceae bacterium
ACCGCGGCGTGGGCGGCGCCGAACGCCCCGGGTACCAGAGACACGTTGCGGTTGACCCGGCTTCTGACGCCGGGCCGCTACAGGTTCGGCCGTCACATTTTAGGACTCGCGGCGAGTCCAACTGAAAACGACTGGCGAATCGCGCGACTCTCGGCCCCGTGGACTCCGCTCTATGGTGCAATCCGCGCGGGAAGGCTGCTTCGCCGCGCTCTCGAGATTTCAAGCTCAGTAGAAAGGCAACCCCTATGACGAAATACTATCTGCTAGCGATGATCGCATGCATTCCCTTGGCCCTGCCCGCTGCGCCCGACGAGCCGAAACAGGCCACAAACCTGGGCGTTGTGTCCAGTACCGCGACAGTCGTGGTCAACGGAAAAGAAGCGGACTTTCGCGGGATTCCTTCAGTTCCGGTATCCTCGGGGGACACGTTGGGAGTCACGGGGGCGCCCGCCCAGGCCAGGTTCCAGGACACAAACCGCGTGGAGTTCGACAAGCGGACCAAGGCGGTGGTTCGAAAGCTAAAGGACGGCCATGTTTTCGTGTACCTTCGAGAAGGCGGTGTGCGGTTTCTTCCAGTTGTTGGGAAGCTATATATCTGCGCGGAGGGCCGGCTATTTGTTCCTGTTCCGCAGGCCCAGGGTTTTGTCGTCATCGAAGAAAAGGACAAGATTCTTGCGCACGACAACCGGGAATCCGTCGACAAGCAGGGCAAGGACCAGTGCGACGAGATGGGACCAGCGGCGTATCATGCCGCTGGCAGGACGAAGCCGGTGTTGATCGTGGGAGGCGCAGCCGCCGCGGCGGCGGCCGGGAGCATCGTGGCAAGAGGCGGAAATGAGAGTCCCGCATCGAACAAGCCGCTTTCGGTAAGCCCGAACCGTGAGTAACTAGCGGACCAGATCCACAAATGGTTGGCCATCTTCGGATACCTTCCACTTTCGGCTCTTGGCATCGTAATAGAGGATGCCGACGCCTTTCACCGGAACGGGTGTAGCGGAGTCCGCGCCGGACATCATGATACCCGTTGGCCGAGCGGCATTCGTGCCGGGATCGATGAGCTTGTCTTGTAATGTCACCACGCCGGCTTCGAAGGTGCTCCAGCCGGTGCTTTCGTATGTCCGGTTGGGATACTCGTTGCCGAGCGAGAGGAGCGCGGCCCCGGATTCTCCCCGGAATGCCGAGTAGCGATCGGATTGATCGAACTTGTTGCCCCTGGCGATGAGGTAGGCGTGGGTCACCTCCACCATCGCGCGCCCAGGCGGAGTGTTGACGGTGGCGATTTTGTTGTTGCTCAACTCCACCGGCCAAATACCCGTCCCGACGAAGAACTGCTCGCTGTTTTCGGTGACGTTGCCTTGAATGTTGAGCGTGTCGACGTAGCCGGGGGAAAAGATATCCACACGGTTGGAATTGAACAGGTTCCCGGACGCCTCGAAACTCCCGTTGAGGGAATGAATTCCGTACTCGCAATTCGAGATCGAGTTCCGCAGGAACTTGTAGTTCTTGGCGTTGGCGCTGCGGCCCATATGCAGCGCCGTACCCGCTGGTCCGCTCCCGGCACAATAAAATGTGGAATCCTCGACGCGGATATGCTCCACGTTGTCCAGCGAACTGTGCGAAAAACGAACCGCTGTGAAATCCGGGGTGGCTGACACGCATCGGGATACGTGGATCCGCCGGAGGATGATGTCGGTGGTGATGCCGCCCGGATTCGGGCTCGATTGATCGATATCGATGGCGATGCCTGCCTCCGATTCGGCTTGGGAGCGGCAGGAGGCGCGCGGAAAGAGGGCGAGCCCCTCCATCACCAGTCCGTCGGTCTTGTCGATGCGGAGCATCACACCGCCGCCGGGGCCCGCCCAGAGAATCTGCGGAACTCCGGTGCCCGGACCCGCGGAATTGCCGCCGCCAGTCAGGCCGATTACCTTTAGCCCGTTCTTCCCCGCGATCGTGACCGTTCCAGTGATCCTCATCTTTAGCCCGGACGGCACACTGATCTGGCTATAGTCGCTGACTTGGCGAAACGCCTGATTCAACGCAGCAGTGTCGTCCGCGATTCCGTCCCCGACCACGCCGAGCGATCTTAAATCGGTGCCCTGCGCCCAAACTGAACTGGCCAACAGGAATAGGAAAATTTTCTTCGCTCGGCTTGATCGCATCGTGACACATTCATTTAGTGGGCTTCGGTACGAATGCTGGAATGGGTCTCGGAGGCTAGTACGTTGAAATCGGAAGTCGCACTGCGCGCGGTTCCCAAGCCGGCCCTCACCTTTGCTCTTCGGCACCGGACCGGGAAGGAATAGCGAATGTAAGGATGGCTCAGGGTTCGGTGTGGAGAACTTCGAACTTCAATCTCTCTATCACTTCCGGCAGCCTGTCGTACCCGGTCGGATACCGGACCACGCATACCGGCACCGAACTCGAGAGCTCCATGTAGTGGCTCATCATGGCGCGTTTACGCTCCTGGTCGCGCAGTGAGAAACAGTACGCATGACGGAGCAACCCCGTAAAAACATCCGTCCCGTGGCCGGCAGTGACCGAAATCGGCTCCTCCGGCGGCACACGCTCAAGCAGGCAGATGGCCGCCAATGTTCTATCCCCTGGCGCCAGCGCGAATGAAGCGAGGGGCTGCGCACCGGCCTTGATCCGAAACGGCGCTGGTATCGCCGAGACGGAGCCGCAGTCCTCGCGCCGCCATATAACAACATCGTCCGCCCAAGCCGGATATCCCGCGCCGGCAAGCGCGGCGGCGAGCGTCGACTTCCCCGTGCCCGACACCGCCGCAAAAGCAACCACGCCACAACTGGTCTCGACGGCGCTTGCGTGTAATGCCTCTATTCCCCGAGCCTGCAGGACGAGCGGCAGCACTGAGCGGTAGTAGGCGTCCTCAATCCAATCGCCGCTGGCCGAAAGTGAGGCTACATGCACCGGGCCCCCGTTTACATGAAACGCGAAGCGTGCGTGGCCGGGAAACTCGATGCTCCCGTATTCGCCCAGCGACCCGAACGCGACTGGCGAACCGTCGTTGTCGAGCCACACCTCCGGGCACGAGTCGTTGACGGCGGGCAATGTCTGAACCGGATTCAGTGGCGGAACCAAGGGTCTACCCCTGTCCAGAAGGCTTTCGATTGTCCCCCTGGTCTCCACCCGCCGTGCTGAGCTTGCCGCCGCCTCCTTGCACTACCTCTGAGATTGTTCCCACGCAGCGAACCCGCAGCGGAGTCCACGGAGCCTTGACGGCTTCCAGGTTCGCCTCTTCTTGCTTTTTCACGGTCTTCACCTCCTCGGTCTCATCCAGGCCTCGAAGTTCATCACCGCCCACATGCCGCAGAGTTCCCGCAGCGAGGCGCTGGCGAGCTTCCTATTCCAATTCTTCTCGAATGCCCCAGCTCGAACAATTCCCAGTTCCGCAAGCGTCCGTACTCCACCCAGTTGGCGCCACACACCCGGCAATTCGGCGCGGAACAAGCGGCGCAGGAAGTGCACTCCATCTACTTTCTTTTGCATGGCGAAACCGAGATCCGGCAATCGCGATTCGAGCATTTCGCGCAGTGGCCCCTTGGTACGTCCGCCGCGCAGCAATACGACGGGATCGATGCGATACAGGAACTCGATCAAGTCGGGGTCGCAAAACGGATGTGCCATCCGAAGTCCCTGCCGGCCGTAGTAGTCCCACATCTCCTCGAATTCCCAGGAAACGACGGCGCTGTCGAGCGCGGTGCGCATCTGAG
>JBGSME010000680.1:0-8562 GCA_041740335.1 Bryobacteraceae bacterium
GATTCTTGAAAAAGGTCTGCCACACGTTAGCGTGGCAGACCTTACAAGCCTCACTCCCCACGTAGCCGGTCGCCGGCGGGGCCGCAGCTTGGCCTCCGGTTAACACTTGTGTAACCAAGGTGCTTGTAATCAATAGGATGCGTATCAGAACCAACGAAAATGCCTCTCCTCCCAACTATAGATGAATTGTACCGTTCCGCTTTGTTAATTTGAGTCAAGCAAGGGGTTCCGCTAAACGGCCGCGAATGAGAATTTCGAATTGGTACATGCGGCCCAGCCAGTTCCGACCAATGACCCATCGTCGAAAACAAGGGCCTCGGCTACTCTCTCACTATGCGCTCCCATCGAATGGCTGTTCTAACATCTTGCCTGGCTGCCGCCTGCTGCACCCTCTCCGCTCAAACCCCCCGCCTGGAAACCTGCCCCCAACACCAGTTGGCAATGGCAGTTGCGGCAACCGGTTGACCTCAATGTGGACGTGGAAATGTATGACGTAGATTTATTCGACACCGACGCCGCCACCGTCGCCGCCCTCCACGCCCGCGGTCGGAAAGCGGTGTGTTACCTCAGCGCCGGCACCTTTGAACCCTGGCGGCCGGACGCCTCCCGCTTCCCCGAGTCAGTGAAAGGACGCCCACTCGAGGATTTTGACGACGAAAAGTGGCTGGACATCAGAAACTGGAGCGTCCTCGGACCCATTCTGGAAGCCCGCCTGGACCTGTGCAAAGCAAAAGGCTTCGACGGCGTTGAACCCGATAACGTCGACGCCTACACCAACCGTACCGGTTTTCCCCTCTCCGAGCAGGACCAGTTGACCTTCAACATCCGCATCGCCGAGGCCGCCCATGCCCGCGGCCTCTCGGTGGGCCTGAAAAATGACCTCGACCAGATCCGCCAACTCGTGCCGTATTTCGATTGGGCGCTCAACGAGCAGTGCTTCGAGTATCAGGAATGCGGCGGTTACGTCGACTTCACACGCGCCGGCAAAGCCGTCTTCCACGTGGAATACAAGACCCGGCCGGAGGTGTTCTGCCCCCAGGCGAACAATATGAACTTCAACTCGTTGTTCAAAAGGATCGACCTGGACGCCTACCGCGTGGCCTGCCGCGAGGCGGCCGCCCCGGCTAATCCGTCAATCGGAGCCGTCGTGAATGCCGCCGGATACCAGACCGGAGGGGTCGCGCCGGGTGAGATTGTCGCTGTGTTCGGCAGCGGACTCGGCCCCGCCGCGGGTCTCGCCGGCCGAGTGACCGGCGGGCGTTTTGCCCCCGAATTGGGTGATGCGATCGCCGTCTTCTTTGACGGACAGAAGGCCCCGCTGCTCTATGCGCAGGCTGGACAGCTACTCGCGGTGGTTCCCTACGGCGTGCAGGGCAAGCAAGTGGTGGAGGTGGCGGTGGAAGCCAGCGGTAGACGGTCCGCCACAGTCCGCGTGCCCGTTGTCGCCGCTGCCCCGGCGTTGTTCACCAATGATTCGAGCGGGAAAGGGCCCGCCGCCGCGCTCAATCAGGATGGCTCCCGGAACGCCGCTGAGAAGCCCAGCCGGTCCGGTGAAGTGGTGGTGTTGTTTGGGACCGGCGAAGGAATGGTGACCCCGATGCCGGGAGACGGCCAATTGAGCCAAGCCCCGCTCGCCAAGCCCGTACTGCCGCTATCGGTGCGAATCGGTACCGCCGATGCTGAGGTGTTGTACGCCGGACCGGCGCCCGGACTAGTAGCTGGTGTGATGCAGTTGAATGTGCGGATTCCCGCGGGCTTGGCCGCCGGCGCGGCACCCGTACGGATCACGGCGGGCCTGGGCATCGTGTCGGCGGAAGGTGCCACGATCTTTGTAGCTCCTTAGGTTGACTTCAGTTTGGCACTTGTGGGCTGGTAGCTACTCAGCCAGCGAAGCCGGGGATCAGCCACGGGAAACGAGAGAACCAAAGAAGGAAGTCCAGGAGGACTTCTTCTTCGGCGTATCGCCATTCGCGCCGCCGGCGGGAGGTTCGAATAGTTGGTTGGCCAGCGCCGCCAGACTCTTCCCGAAGCCACTGCTTGGGCTGATCGCCTTGCCCTCCATCAGGGCCCGCTGCACGGATTCGAAATCGCTGGGGATCACGCGGAAGACTTTGTTGCGCAGGGCGGTTTCGATGGCTTCCTGGTTCAGCCCGACGTCCGGATTGTAGCGGTTCACCACGAGCCGTATCTTGGACTTATCGACTCCGTTGGCCGCGAGATGTTGCAAGGCCCGCTGGGTGGAGCGGAGCGCGGGCAGTTCATTGGTGGTTACCAGCAGGATCTCGTCGGACTGGGAAAGAATCGTGATGGACCAGCGGGTAAACGGGTTGCTCAAATCGAGCAGGACGTAATCATAGGCCTGGCGGCAGAAGTTCACGACATCGGTTGGGTCCGGAAGATCGTGCACGGCGTCCATGGCGCTCTCCGGCGACAACAGTACATCCACGCCCTTGTGCTGAACGACCATGCCGCGCCATAGATCCGCGTCAAGCGTACCGGAGCGGCTCAGCGCGTCCAGAAAACTGTAGTTCGACTTTACCTTGAGCAGGAACGACAACGTTCCTGCTGTGGGATCCATGTCGGCGAGGAGGATTTTTTTCGCCCCCGTGCGCTTCGCCTGAAATACCAAACTACTCGCCAGCGTGCTGGCCCCGCATGCGCCCTTTACCGGGATCACGGAGAGGATCGTCCCGGAGCCGAGCGCGCCCGAGCCGCTGCTCGATATGCGCTCCATCACCGGGCGAAGCTGATCCGCCGTAAGCGGCTGCAAGAGAAATTCGGCCGCCCCCTGGCGCAGCGCCCGGAGAATGAGATCGGAGTTGTTGTTGGTTAAAAGGGCCACTGCCACCGTATTGGGCGAGGCCTGTGTCAGTTCGGAAAGTATCCCGAGCGCCTTTTCCTGGTCTGACGTAACATCAATGAAACAAAGGGCTTTCGGCTGAATCAAGAGTTGAGTCAGCCCGTTGCGATCCGGGTATTGAGTCACCTGATCAACCGGAGCGGCCGGATAATGCTGGCTCAGCAGCGGGATCAGATCCCCCATCAGTCGGCGTTCGGGACAGATGACGAGAATATTCTTTGACACTGCCGTAATTAAAGCCACCCCGTCACCGTTCCGCGACCTCAACAACGCGCATACGAACAAAACCTGTTCGGGCGGCGCAGCCGGGGCCGGCTTCGAGAGTGTTTCTAGCTTCCTCAACTCTCCATCGGCTGGCTACCGGAAAAACCTGAGAGTTGTCGGTGGGTAGTTCCACTAAATCTTCCAGATCGCCTTGCACCAGAAAACGGCCGGGTTCGGGTATTACTACTCCGGCCTTATCCGAAGAGGAAGACATAGGAAGAATTGGTATGAACATGTTACCCACCACAACCACTCCGAATTTCCGCTCGCCGCAGCCACGGCCCGGTGAAGGGCGGGTTCTTCCCGTGCAATCCGGGCAAACCGCGCAGCTTGGCGCTCCAGTCCAAGTGAACAACAATGCAGCGCGGAAGCATGTCGCAGTTTGCGACACCCAGCCGATCACCGCCGAAGGCATTCGCAGTTCGCTCAATGGGTGCCAGGACCTCGATTTCCTCGGCTCGGTGGCCAGCCTGTCGGAAGCGATCGAACTGGTGCGCGACCGGCGGCCCGACGTGATCGTGGTCGACAAGTCCTTCGGTTCCCAGGCCCTCGTGCAGTGGCTGATCGAGTTGCGGACCGAACTGCCGGCCACGGCCGTCGTCGTCTGGGGCAACTCGATTACCGAACCCGAAGCGCTCCGCATGCTGCAATCCGGGGTCCGCGGCATACTGCGCAAGAATGCCGATCGCGACACCCTGATCACCTGCCTCCGCTCGGTTGCCGGCGGCGTCAACTGGATGGAAGATACGCTGTTCCGTGACCCGCCACGTTCAGACCGCTACCCTCGCTCCGAGTTGACTCCACGGGAGCAACAGGTGTTGGAACTGGTGGAACAGGGCCTGAAGAACAAGGAAATCGCCCGCGATCTCGGGATCCGGCCGGGCACGGTCAAGATTCACCTCAAGCACATCTTCGAGAAGACAGGGGTCCGCGGGCGGTATGGCCTCGCTCTTACCGGCCTCCGCGAAAAAGGTGGGTTGCCGCAGCGGCCGACGCTGTCGCGGAATGAATGATCCAAGCGGTGCGGGCTATCGCCCCAACCGGGCGCCGATTGCGGCATCGCCGCCCTCGAAAGGGGCCAAAGCCGGCGTCGGTCGAAACCAACTCCGCCTGAGGCAGACCCGCCCGGCGCGCGTGTGTGGCAAAGAATTTCCGCGTGCCTGTCCGGATCCGCTCCGGGCCGCAACACATGGGCATCATACTCTTTCCCCGACCGCCATCAGCGTCTCAAAGTGGGGTTTCTCCGCCTCCCTATGAACCACGGCCGTCCTCACTCCGCCAAACCCGGCCGTCGTCAAAAACCGGCGGACTTCCACCTCACTAAAACCCAACCAAACGTCGGCATACAGCTCGCGCGCCTCTTCGAAGTGATGCTTCACCAAATCGAGCACTACGATCCGGCCGCCCCCTCGCAGGATGCGGTGGGCCTCCGCCGCTGCCCGTTCCGGATGCGGCGCATGGTGCAGACTCTGGCTGAAGAACGCCAGATCGACCGAATCGCTGTCAATCGGGATCGCCTCCAAATCCCCCAGCCTGTACTCCAGGTTCCGTACCCGATTCCGGCGCGCCAAACCTGCCCCATACTCCACCATCTTTTCCGAATTATCCACCGCAATCACCTTCTTGGCGCGGCGCGCCAGCAACTGCGAAAACGTTCCCTCCCCTGCCCCCAAGTCGGCAATCTCCATGGGCGGCAGCAGTTCGAGCAAAGTCTCCGCCAGCCCCTGCCAGGACCGGCCCGGGACATACTCCCGGCCGAACCGCCCAGCCATCTGATCGAAATACGCCCGAACCTTGTCCTTGCGCTTCGCCAGGATCCGATCCAATCCCGCCCGGTCATGCTCGGACTCCGGAATCTCGCCCATTCCCCGCCGCAGCAGTTCGAGCAGCCGCGCCAGGTCCTCTCCCGCGTGCCGCTCCAGCCGGTAGAGGATGTTCTTTCCGGTCCGCCGGTCTGCCACCAATTCGGCCTGCTTCAGCTGGGCAAGGTGGGTCGACATCGTGCTCTGCCCGGTCGCCAGGATCTCCTGGAGTTCGGCCACCGAGAGTTCTTCGCGCTCGAGCAGGAGCAGGATTCGCATCCGAGTCGGGTCGGCGGCGACGCGCAGCCATTTGAGGGTTGACGGCATAGGTCGAAAAGAACTATTCTATCAACGTATCCTGATTTGTCGATATCAAAGGAAGAGGTAACCGTGAGCACAACCACCGTGGCGCCCGCCACCACCGATTTCAAAGTCGCCGACATGAAGCTCGCCGGCTGGGGACGCAAGGAAATCAGCGTCGCCGAACAGGAAATGCCCGGCTTGATGTCTATCCGCCGCAAGTACGCGAAGGACAAGCCCTTGGCCGGTGTACGGATCACCGGATCGCTTCATATGACCATCCAGACGGCGGTTCTCATTGAGACTCTCGTCGACCTCGGCGCCGTCGTGCGCTGGGCCAGTTGCAACATTTTCTCCACCCAGGACCATGCCGCCGCCGCGATGGCGGAAACGGGTGTGCCGGTGTTCGCCTGGAAAGGAGAGTCGCTCGAAGAATATTGGTGGTGTACGCTGCAGGCGGTGAACCACCCCGGCGGAAAGGGCCCCGAATTGGTGGTCGACGACGGTGGCGACGTTACCCTGCTGATCCACAAGGGGTATGAACTCGAAGAAGGTTCCGACTGGGTGAACACTCCCTCGGGCAGCCATGAAGAGAAGGTAATCAAGGATCTCCTGAAGCAGGTTTACGCCGAAAATCCTCGCCGCTGGCATGATCTGGTTTCTGCCTGGCGCGGCGTTTCCGAGGAAACAACCACCGGAGTGCATCGCCTTTACAAGATGCATCAGGCTGGTAAACTGCTGGTTCCCGCCATCAATGTGAACGATTCGGTTACCAAATCCAAGTTCGACAATCTCTACGGCTGCCGCGAATCGCTCGCCGATGGCATCAAACGCGCCACCGACGTTATGGTGGCCGGCAAAGTCGCCGTGGTGTGCGGCTACGGCGATGTAGGCAAGGGTTCTTCGCAATCGCTTCGCGGTTTCGGTGCGCGGGTGATCGTTACCGAGGTGGACCCCATCAACGCGCTTCAGGCCGCTATGGAAGGCTACGAGGTCACCACGGTCGAAGACACCCTCGGCCGTGCTGATATTTACGTCACCACCACCGGCAATTGCGACATCCTCACGCTCGAACATATGCAGGGCATGAAAGATCAAGCCATCGTCTGCAACATCGGGCACTTCGATAATGAGATCCAGATTGACCGGCTCAATAACGCCGAAGGCGTCGTAAAGACGACGATCAAACCGCAGGTGGATAAGTACACCTTTCCCGACGGCCACGAGATCTTTGTCCTCGCCGAAGGCCGCCTGGTTAACCTCGGCTGCGCCACCGGCCACCCGAGCTTTGTGATGAGCAACAGCTTCGCCAACCAAACTCTCGCGCAGTTGGACCTGTGGAAGAACAAAGATAGTTACCAGCCTCAGGTCTACACCCTGCCCAAGATCCTCGACGAAGAAGTCGCGCGGCTTCACCTCGAAAAAATCGGCGTCAAGCTCACCGTACTCACGCCTTCCCAGGCCGAGTACCTCGGAGTTTCCGTCGACGGGCCCTACAAACCCGAGCATTACCGGTACTAATTTTCGAGAAGTTTCAGGCTGGAATTCCGGCGGCGTATGATTACCGCATGCGCCGCCGTTCCTGTTAAAAAGCCGATAAATATCCCAACGTACTATGTTGGGGGTGATACCTCTCCGCCGATCCATTGGCTATACCGCCCATGGACCGCCGATCAATTCCGGTTTACCGTCTGGCCCTTCTGGCGCTGGCAGCCCCTACGTTCGCCCTCTGGATCTTCGCTTCGGCGCAACTCCTTCCCGACGATTCGTCGCTTTGGTGGGGCTCCGATCCATTTGCGAGCTTGGAGCGATTCGCCCCCGTCGTGCAGTGGGCAACCGTGGCCGACCCGCCCGACAGTGGGCTAAAGCCCGGCGATATCATCTCTGAAATCAACGGGAGTCCGGCCGGATTCGCAGCCTGGAATCACATGAGTCGTGGCGCCCGGAACGGACAGATCGTAAGGTTCGGGATCCGCCGCGGCGGGCGGGAGCTCAACGTGACCGAACAATTCCAGTTCTCCGGCCTTCGCATCGTCCTCGTGGCAATTCTGGTACTTTCTGTCCCCGCGTTCTGCATCCCGATTATGATCGTAAACCCTGGCTGGTTTGGTGCGCACTCAACCGGTGTTTGGAGAGCCGCCTGCGCCGCCTCACTGTCGGCGCACCTACTATCGGCGGAGCCGGCCTTGTTCGCCAATTGGGAAGGCGCTTGGGGCGCCCCTCTCTGGACCTGGTTTGCGGCGATGGCGGCCATCGGCCCCATATCCTGGTGGACGGTGATCCGCGCGTGGCTCGGGCCGGTTCACTTGCACCGGAACGCTGCTAATTTCATGGCCGGGCTGGCCATCACCTTGGGATTGCTGGGCTGCATGCTTGTTCTCGCGGAAGGATTCGGCGGCGAAGCGATTGCGGCCGCCCCGAAATCGATCTACGCGACGACCGCCATTTTCGCCGAAACCGCCCGTCTACGGCTCAAGGATCTGATTTGGATCGCGTTCCTCGCCATCGGCCTCACCGCGCGTCCCAGCGCTTCATCGGCAGAGCATTCCGGCAGAGCCATGCCTGAAAACGTGTTCTAGCGCTGCAGCGGATCTTCCACCCAAGGCGGTGTCGCCTCGATCAGCCTCCCGAGCGACGGCTCCAAGGCGTCCATCCTTAACTTCATCTTCCAGGCCACTTCGCGGTAGGAAAAGTGCCCCTTCACGCCCGATCGGAGCCGCGAAATGTACTCGGCCTCCGCAAAATCCATCTTAAACAGGAACCGCGCCCGCGCCCCAAACGGCAGCAAATAGTGCGACCCCGGCGCCGGCAAGCGCTCGAATGCTTCGAAGGCTTCGCGCATGGCGGCGTCATAATCCGCCGTCAATCCGCACGCGCCAATGGCCGCCGGCGTCGAATACCCCAGCGTGCCGGAATACGCCTGCCTGTATTGCTGGCAGCGTCGATGCCTGTGCAGATCCCGGTAGGCGCCGATATCCATCACAATGTCATACGCGTAGAGATTCCCTCGGAATTCACGCAACAATTCGTCGTGTTTGGTGCGGGAAGCGAGCGCCGTCTCGATCACCTCGCGCCGCACCGCCGCCGAAGACGAGGCCGCAAATTCGTAGAGTTCCCGGAACGGGCGGTCCGTCACCGGGTAAAGCAGCGTCGCCACAATGTCGGCTTCGGTGTCGGAGGGCTTCGACAAATCGACGTCGTCGACGGCGATACCGGACGCGGGCGGCAGATTCTGCCTTGCCCACGCTTGAAGCGCCTCGCGCGACGCGATCAAGTGCGAATCGCTTTCCACATGCCGCGCGAGCGTCGGCGCCACCGGCTGCGATCCGGCTGTTT
>JBGSME010000681.1:0-5098 GCA_041740335.1 Bryobacteraceae bacterium
GTGCGCTCACCGGGGACGGCGCCGACATTGACCGGGCTCGCGCGTTGCCGAATCTGACGATCCTCGAGCACGCGAGCGTCCATGAAGTTCTTGGAACGGATCGAGTCGAGGGCATCCGCGTCACGCCCGCCGGCGGCGCCGAGGAAGTGATTCCAGTTTCCGGTGTCTTTGTGGAGATAGGGTACATTCCAAATTCGAGCCTCGCCGCAGGCTTGGTCGACATGAACAGCCGGGGAGAGATCGTAATTGCCGACGACTGTTCAACCCGGACCGAGGGCTTCATCGCCGCCGGCGATGTCACTGCTGCTTACGGCAAGCGAGTGATTATTGCCTGTGGCGAGGGCGCCAAGGCGGCGCTGGCGGCGTATCATTATCTTACTCGCAACAGGAGAAATTGACCTTCGACTAACTCCCCAGTCCAGCCGCGGTAGACAGTAAGATTCGGCGAATCCCTGATCGGCGCAGCGGTCTGGCGAACCAGCACACGCGCGCCCCAGCCTCTCATCTCGAGCACGGCGGCAACGAGTTGACGCCCCGTCCGGCCGCTAGCCCCGAAAATCGCGACTGCGTGCGCTATCGAGTCTCCTCTACTCGGTCCAGCGCCCCGGTGTAACCACCCGATGCCGCTTCCGCAATCCTCCGGCCAACCTTCAGCTCTCTTTCACTCCCTGGGCTTTGGAACTGATGCAAGGAAGCCGAGTCGTCCGCCACGTTGTCCGCCCAACGGACAGATTGTCTGGCCCCGCCATGCGAAGGCCCTTACAAATCAACACGTTGGTGTTGGCTCCCCAAATGCATCTTAACGGCATCCACCTCTCAAAGGAAATAAATGAAACTTCAATCGCTCAGCCATAGTCTCTCAGCCTTCGCGACGGCAGCCGCCTTTTTTGTCGCGCCGGCATTTGCCGGGCAATTGTCTAAGGACTTGGCGAACGTCCCCAGTGGAACCTCTGTAGATGTTATTGTCCAGTTCAAAGCCAAGCCCACCAAGGCCATGCTCGGCAAAGTGACCGCCAAAGGCGGAACGATGCTAAAGCAGTTTGCCAATGTGCCGGCGGCCGCCTTCAAACTGAACGGCGCCAGCCTGGCCGATGTCGGGCCCAACACCGACATTGCCTATGTCTCGCCCGATCGGGAAGTGAAGGGCTCGCTCGACTACGCCAATCCGGCCTTGAACGCGCCCCTGGCTTTCTCATCCGGCTGGCTTGGCACCAACATCGGTATCGCGGTAATTGACAGCGGCGTGAATTCGTCCCACCCAGACCTGATCGGGCGGGTGGTTGCTAACGAAAATTTCGTCCCGCTGTCCACCTCGACGGCCGACACGTTCGGGCACGGCACGCACGTGGCCCTGATCGCCGCGGGCAACGCGACAGCGTCCTTGGGAGCCAACTCGACCAGGACATTTCGAGGGATCGCTCCCGGCGCCAAGATCGTAAATCTCAGGGTGCTGAATGGCCTCGGTTTTGGCACCGACTCTTCAGTCATCGCGGCCATTGATCGCGCTATTGCCCTGAAGACCACTCACAATATCAAAGTCATCAATCTATCGCTGGGCCGGTTCATTTACGAGAGTTACGCCTTGGACCCGCTTTGCAAAGCCGTGGAAGCGGCGTACAAGGCTGGCATTGTCGTAGTGGTGGCCGCCGGCAATGGCGGCCGCGACAACTGGAGTGGGAATCAAGGCTATGGCTCCATCGGGTCTCCGGGCAACGACCCCTACGTCATCACCGTCGGCGCCCTGCGCGATCTACCGCCACCCGCGCCGACGATGTTATCGCCTCCTACAGTTCGAAGGGACCCACTGCCATCGATCACATCGTAAAGCCGGACGTGGTTGCGCCGGGCAATCTCATCGTCTCCGCGAACGTACCCGGCAGCACGCTGCGAATGCTGTACGCAGGCAACGAAGTGCTCAAGAGCTACTACCTGACCACCTCCAACGCACAGACCTCCCCTGACTACTTCACTTTGAGCGGCACGAGCATGGCGACCCCGATGATAAGCGGCTCGGTGGCGCTGATGCTCCAAAAGGAACCCACGCTTAAACCCGACGTGATCAAGGCACGGCTGATGCGCACGGCCACTAAGACGTTTCCGTGGCTGTCGACCGGCACCGACCCGGTTACCGGGGTAACCTACACCAGCCAGCACGATATCTTCACAGTAGGCGCCGGCTATGTTGATATCGCCGCCGCGCTCAACGACACCAACTCATCCAGCCGCGTGGCGCTATCGCCGAAGGCGGTCCTCAACACGCGTACCAATACCGTCAAGTTGACCCCGAGCTGGTTGACGGGCACGAACGTGATTTGGGGAGAAAACGTGATCTGGGGCGAGAACGTAATCTGGGGCGACAATGTGATCTGGGGCGATTCGACGAGCGGCTTCAGCGTTGTTGCCGGGACCAACGTCATCTGGGGCGACAGCAGCAGCACTGGGTTTAATGTGATCTGGGGTGACAACGTCATCTGGGGCGATTCCTCCACCCTGTTCGATACCGCCCTGGCCTCGCGAGGAGACCGCTAACGCAGCGGCAAGAACCAAGGTAGAAACGCGCAAGAGGTTAAGATGCCAATCAAAGCCTCACTCTACGCGGGAACGATTACGGGAGCCGGTTGCCTCATGTTCGGCGCGGCACTCGCGCAATGGCAAGCCAGGCCCGATCTTCCCCTCTTCCTGATGCTGATTCTCGGGATCCTGGTATCTTCACGCAAGATCCAGTTTCCCGGGCTGGCCGGTACTGTCTCCGGTGGCTTCGCTTTTGTCCTGTTCGCGGCCAGCCTGTTTGACTGGCAGGCCACGGTGGTGATGGCGGCGCTGTCGGCGCTGACCCAGTCGTTGTGGGCAGCCAAGCGCGCGCCCACCCGCTTTCAGGTGGCGTTCAACGCGGCAAACATCGTGGTCTGTGCCAGCCTGGCACACCGCGCTTCGGCGATGCTGTCGCCAGGGAATCCGATAGTCCGGCTGGCTATCGCAGGACTGCTCTTGTTCTTGTGCAACACGTTCTCCGTCGCGGCCGTGCTGTGCCTGATGGAAAGGCGAGCGTTGAGTGGGGCGTGGGATCAATGCCGGTTCTGGGCGGCGCCATACTACCTGATCGGCGGCCTGCTGGTTGGGGCCTTGGCCACGGCAGGCTCGGGCGCGCTCGTGCCGGCTCTACTGTTCCTGGCAGCGGTGTTGGCGGCGGTTTCATCGTACTATCGAACGATGCTGGCTTTTCTGACCACAGGGACAGCTCGAACTTGACCCTAACCCAAGCGGGAAGCCCCTGCTGACTTACAGGTCGAACACCTACACACGGCGGTTCTGTTCGGGCTTGATGCCATGTTTCTCGATCCGGTAAATCAGCGTCTTCCTGCTCACGTCGAGGTACCGGGCCGCGTGCGTCTGGTTCCAGTCGAATTTTTCCAGCGCTCGCCAGATGAGTTCCTTCTCAAGCCCATCCAAGCTGACGCCATCGGGCGGGAGTTGCAGCCGCAGAGCCTCCACCGTGGACCGCTCGCGGCGAAGAGCTTCCGGCAAGTCTCCAAGTGTGATCTCCTCGCTCCGGCTCAGCACCACCAGGCGTTCCACCACGTTCTCCATCTCGCGCACATTGCCCGGCCACCTGTAGCTGCGAAAATACGGCATCAGTCCTTCGGGCAATCGCAACTCCGGATGACCATGCCGCTCTTTGCTCTTCGCCAGAAAGTGCTCCACCAGTTCCGGGATGTCCTCCGGCCGGTCTCGCAGCGGGGGCAACTCGAGCGGGATCACATTCAGCCGGTAGTAGAGATCCTCCCGGAACGTCCCGTCCTCGATCATTGCCTGTAAGTTGCGGTGCGTCGCCGCGATGATTCGGACATTCACCGCCAAAGGCCGCCCTTCCCCGATCTTCTCGATCTCCCGCTCCTGGACCAGGCGCAGCAGCTTCACCTGTAACTCAAGCGGCACATCTCCAATCTCGTCCAGAAACACCGTACCGCCATCGGCCAACTCTACGCGCCCTTTCTTGTGCGCCACTGCTCCCGTGAACGATCCCTTGAGATGCCCGAATAATTCTGACTCCAGCAGTTCCCTGGGAATCGCTCCGCAGTTGATCGTCGCGAACGGCTTGGCCCGCCGCTGGCTGTTGAAGTGAATTCCCTTGGCCAGCAGTTCCTTGCCGGTCCCCGTCTCGCCCCGGATCAACACCGTCGCATCGGACTGCGCCGCCCGCGCCGCCGTATCGAGGATGTACAAGAGGGAGCTCGACCGGCCGATGATATTTTCGAAGCCATACTTCTGGTCCAGGCTGCTACGCAGCGCGCGCACTTCTTCGCGCAGCCGCACGTGTTCCAGAGCCCAGCCCACCACGAGCCGCAATGCGTCGGCATTCACGGGCTTGGTGATGTAGTCATAAGCGCCGAGCTTCATCGCCTCGACAGCGCTCTCGATGGAGCCGAAAGCTGTCACCAAAATCACCGCGGTCTCCGGATGTTCGTGGTGGAGACGCCTGAGGAGATCGATGCCCGACATGCCCGGCATCTTCAGGTCGGTGATCACTAGGTCTTGCGGAGCGCGATCAAGAATAGCCAGCGCCTCGGCGGCATTGGCCGCGGTGGTAACCGCGTATCCCTCGTCTTCCAACTGCACTTGGGTCACGCGCCGGAGGCTCTCGTCGTCGTCGACGACCAGGACAAAACTTCGCTCCATTGGACTCGCTCCCGGTACCTGCTTGTGCATGCCGCTGACCACATCGTATCCCAATGAAAAATCAGCCTCCTCCACGCGCGCGCTCGCCAATGACGCCCCATCTGCGGCGCGACTGCCTCATTTGCGGCAGCCAGGGCCGTTCCTGTGGCCCGGCGGGTGCGCCAAGTCGTTTGAGGAAAACGAGTTCGCCCATGGCGTCAAACGGAGCCCCGCGTGCACTATTCCCTATTAATGGACCTGAGACCACTGCTGGCGATCGCCTGCTTGAGCATCGGCTCGGCGCAGCAATTCACCGCGAACAACGATCCAAGTTTGCGGGCGTACATCGATCAAGCCCTTGACCGGAGCCCCGCCGTGCGCCAGTCGTTTTCGCGGTACCAGGCCTCCCTGCAACGGCTGCCGCAGGTGAGTTCGCTCCCAG
>JBGSME010000682.1:0-6286 GCA_041740335.1 Bryobacteraceae bacterium
GCGTCCTCGGCGGTTCTGCCCGGCGCGAGGTTGAGCCGGACGCGCGCGGGCTGCGCGAAGCGGGCGTTCCGTCCGGCGTTTCCGAGGGGGGAGAACGGCCGCCCGGTTTGCCAGGTGAGAGTGCTGAAGAAATTCCAGCCGCTCGAAACTGCGCGGGCGAAACCGGAACCGGGAAGGAATTGCGGAACCTGGTAACCCAGAGCCGCCGTCAGCCGGTGCCGGATGTCGAAATCGGAGCGGCCGCGATTGAGATAGAGCCGCCGTGAGTCATGTTCGGCAAGCGCAAGGTCGCCGGAGATGTTATCGAGGTTCTTGCCGAACGTATAGGCAATGTTATGGGTGAGCCCGGATTGCATTCGGCGCCGCCAGTTGACTTGGAACGAGTGATAGACGGAGTTACCCCAGTTGCTCAATTGCTGGAAACCTGCATTGCGGTTCAGGCCGAGGTACTGCGGTTCGACGAAGAAGTCCGGGTTGATGACACGGTCGCGCGAATCGAGGTGGCTGGTGAAGCCGTTCACGGGGAACTCCCGCGGATCCCTTGGTTGCGCGAGGTTCAGGGTACCGAGCAATCCAGTGCCGCGAGACCCGGAGTAGCGCGCGTCGATCAGATTGGATGGCAGGAACTCCCACTGCACGTTGAAGCTCCACTGCTGGACGTAGGGAGTGCGGAGAAACGGATCGATGAACGAGTTGTTCTTCGCGTTGAATGGCGACTGCGCAGGGAAGTCTGTGCCGTCGCCGCGGACCCAGGCGGCGCTGCCATCGGCGGAGCGGCTGATCTGCACATTGAGCGGGATCTGAAACGGGTTGACGTTCAGGCGCGGGTAGGGATCGGCCATGTCCGGCGGGCCGGGAACGTTCTGATAGATGAAGAACGGCGCCGCGCGCTGCATCAGGTACTTCAGCGAAGCCGACGGGCGCTCATAGAACATGCCGTACCCGGTACGGATGACCAGATTCTTGAGACCGCCGGGCTGCCAGGCGAGCGCCAGACGCGGCGAGAAGTTGTTGCGGTCCGGGCGAATCGTGGAATCCCATTTCGCCTCGTGGAGCATGCTGTAGTCGAGCGCTGTGCCGGGTTCGATGACAAGACCGATCTGGATCGGATCGAATCCGGGCTGGAGTATGATGCTCTTGGAGGGAATCTGAAAGCCCGTTGGGACTCCGGCGGCGAGGGCGGTCTGCTCGGGATAGTAGTTGCCGATGCGGCCGTTCTTCTCGATCAGGCCGCCGAAGTACTCATACCGGACACCGAGATTCAGGGTGAGATTGCGCGCGACCTTGAAATCGTCCTGAGCGAAGAAACTGAGATCTTTGGCGAGGAAGTCGCGGCGGGTATCGCCCTGATCGAGATCGGAACTGCCGGAGGCCGCGCCGTGGCCGGTGAAGAAGAAGACCCAGTTGTTGTAGTCGAGATCGCCATTGGTGCGCGACATGAATTCGCCCTTGATGTTGATGCGGCGCCATTCGCCGCCAATGGCAAAGGTGTGGCGTCCGCGAATCCAGGTGAGTTGGTCGGCGGCATAGATGTTGCGCTGGCGGTCAAAGAAATCCCATGCGTTCCCGATACCGCCGGAGTTCCGCTGCGTGTTGATATCGATGGTGGGCATGAGCGACGCGAGTCCGCCGATGGCCTGCTCGAGCGGATTGAAGATGCCAAGGCTCGAATTGGTGATGTCGCGAAACTTGGAGATCCTTGTGTTGTAGAGCTCGAAAAAGCCTGCGCGGAGCTCGTTGGTGAGCGACGGACCAATGACATGCTGATCGTTGAGGGAGGCGAGGTAGCTGCTGTTGTCGGCGAGCGTCGGTGACGGGGAAGCATCGGCCCAGCCGAACGCTTCTTCGATGAACTGCTTCGACCGGGAGTAGCCGAGCCGCATCCGGTTTGCCGAGGACCAGTGATGATCGAGTGTTCCAGAGCCGTTCCAGTTGTTGAAGAAGGTCGGAATGATCTGCTGTTGTAGATATTCCCGGCCATAGGTGCCATTGCCTGACAGAACCGGCAAGTTCTGGCCGGGCGTGGGAATGAGGAACTGGCCTTCGCGTTTCACGTTGAGGATGTTGATCGCCACCGGATGGATGTCGTTCGGAGTGAGCGTTCGCAGTTGGAGCGCGCCATTGTTGCGGTTGGCAAGTATGTCGCCGGCGTTGGCGAAGAACTTGCGGATCAGTCCGTCCTGTTGGCCGGCCGGAAAGGCACGGAGCGCATTGAGGAAGTTTGCCGCGAATCGCGGGTTGTCTTCCGCGCCAGTGCGCATCCATTCATTGGCTACCGAGGCAACAGAATCGCGTGTCCGGAGGTCTGTGAGGCCCGTGGGAAGTCCCGCCGCGGCGAGTGCGTTGGGCGCATAGCCGGAAACGAAATCGGTGCGCTGCACGCTGCCGAAGAAGAAGGTCCGGTTGCGCCGGATGGGGCCGCCAAGCGTGGCGACGGTCTCATTGCGGCGGAACTTGGGGCGCGCATTGCGGGCGGCGTTGGCGAAGTACTCGTTCGCGTTGAGGCGCTCGTTCTGGAGGTAGTGGCCGAACGAGCCGCGAATTTCATTGGAGCCGCCCCGTGTGATGAGTTGGATATTGCCGCCTCCGTTGCGCCCGGTAGAAGCGGAGAAGAGGGCGGTCTTGACCTCGACCTCTTCGAGCGCATCAAGGGGCAGCGATAGATTGTTGCCGAGGCCACCGGTCTGGCTGAGCATGTTTGTCGTGTCGATGCCATTGATCTGGATGGAATTGTTGGAAGGCCGGGCGCCATTCACACTGGGGTTGATCGACTGGTTGCCGTCATCTTCCTGCCCGCCTGGAGTGGTGGCGACCTGCAGGCCGCGGCCGGTCCGGTCAGGAAGCTCGGCGGTCACACCGGCTTGGTTGACGATCAGGTGCGTGACGTTACGGGAAGCCGTGGGGGTCGAGACGAGTTCCCTGTTCGACAGGCTCAGCGACTGGGTGGCGTTCGAAGGCTGCAGCAACTGCGCCGACGCGGCTACTTCAACCTGTTGCGAGACGGCTCCGGCGGTCAGCACGGCATCGACGGTTCGCGTTTCCCCCGTAGCCACGGCAACCGCTTTCACCGTTTTCGAATTGAACCCGGCGTAGGTGACTTCGAGATCGTAGATGCCCGTCGGGAGAGAGGCGAAGCGGTAGTCGCCCTTCGGCGAGCTGGGCCGGGTGCGGGCTTCCCCCGTGCCCGTATCGACCAGCCGGATCTGAGCACCGGCGATGGCGGCTCCCGTCTGGTCCTGGATGGAACCCTGGATCGATGCGCCGCCGGTTTGCGCGCCTAGCGGAGCGATGCCGGCGCAGGCCAGTAGTATCAGCAGATGTAGAGCCATAGTGATTAACCTCATCAGAAGCTTACAGAGGTACCGTTGCAAGCTATTTACGAACGCACCGCAGTTCGAACAATCTGTTCCGCCACGTCTGTGTTCTGGAGAGGAAACGAGAACAAGGCAGCCGTGTGATGGATTTGAAATCCTGTCCCGCTATAAAGGATTCTGACCCGGGGACACGTCCTTCTTGCGGCTGCTCCCGCGCTGCTTCAGCGCAGGCAGCGCACCGTTGTGTTTCTTGCCGACGGATTGGGCACCGACTATGTATCCGCCAAGTCCATGCCGGTGCTCGAGTCATGGAAGTGGAAGGGCACTGCGACCATCGCATGCGGGGTGATGCCCACGGTCACCAAGCGAACAACGCGAGCGTATGCCGCGGCACGTGGTCAGAGGATCACGGGATCACGACGTCTATCTCGACGAGGTGTCCGGCCGGGAAACATATATGGAGAGCACGAGCCTCGTTCTGCGGCCGACCTTGTTCGAGCGAGCCGCTAGCAAGGGTATCCATTCGGCGCTGCTTTCCGGGGAAGAAGACCGTCAGCTTGACGGGATGCACCACAAGAGTCACTGCGGGGATATCGAGAAAGCGTGCCGTGCGCGTGGCGTTCCGATCTGGGCGGCGATTTCCGCCGAGCAAGGCAAATGTCTGAAGCATCACCGTGGCTTCGGCGGGACACCGTGGGTGTATCTGAAATCGACGCGCGATGCGGATCGGGCTGCGGAGGCGATCGCCACACTGGCGGGCGTGCTGCGCGTGCTCACCTGATCGGATGCCGCGCGCGAGTTCCGGCTGATGCCCTCGCGGATCGGAGAGTTGGTGGTTCTGGGCGACCAGGAGACGGTGTTCGGCGGCCTCGACTCGAGTCGATATCACTTCCGGCGGAGTACCGGAGACGCGGAGGCGTGAGCGAGGCGGAGGTCCCGTTGGTGGTCTACAACGCGGGGGCACCGGGGACCCTGTGTGACACTGCCGGAGTCTTTCGACTCCGTGCGGCCGGGCGAACCGGTCTGGTTCGACGACGGCAAGATCGGCGGCGTAATTGCCACGGTGGGAACCGAAGGAGTCGCGGTTCGGATCGCGCACCCGCGTCCGGAGGGCGAGAGGATGGGAGCCGGAAGGGGATAAACGTCCGGAAACCTCGCTTCGCACGCCTGTGCTGAGCAAAGACGACCTCAAAGCCCTTCCGTTCGTGGCCGAGCACGCCGATATCGCCGGGCTCTCGTTCGTGCGCTCGCCGTAGGGTGTCCGGCAGATGCGGGACGAACCGGAGCGGCTGGGCCGCGGGACTGATGCTCAAGATAGAGACGCGGCAGGGCTTTGGGAACCCGCCACCGATCCTGCTGGAGGCTATGCGCGCATCCCGCGGCCTGTGTGATGACCGCGCCGGAAATCTGGCCGTGGAGTGCGGTTTCGAACGACTGGCGGAAGTCCAGGAAGTGACTCTCCGAAGTCCGCCTTCGTCCCGGTGGCTTGGGCGATGCAGATACTGGAAACACTGGCTCGCACGGGATGTCCTTCCCGGTCCGAAATTACAGATGCCGCGATGGGAGAGCGAGCCGAGTGCGTGATGTTGAGCAAGGGTCCCTACGTCGTCGATGCCGTGAGAGCGCTGGACGATATCCCGTGCCGCACGGAGTCGCATCGGGAGAAGCACGCGCGGCTACGGCATTTCGCGGCAACGCGTAGGCTGGCAGCCGGCGCGAGGTGGCTGAGCAACCGGTCGCGGTAGGCCTCCAGCCCCGGACCGCGCCATTCGGGGTCCTTCGCCGTTTCGTCCCACATCCGCAGGCGGAGGATGTCTTTCAGGTCCGGGTCTTGGGCGAAGCGGCCGGCCGCTTCCGCCTCCATCGGCCCTCCCTGCAAACGGAGCGTCTCGAGGCTCGCTGGAGACAGACGATCGAGGTAGCTGGCGTTGGTGGCTGTAAGGTAGCGCTTGGCATCGACGTGGCCGCCGACGAGCCTGGCCAGCCGCTGTGAGAAACCGCGTTCGAGAAGCAACCGTGCGCCGGTTTCGTCATGGTTCACGACACCCACGCGGGTGTCGCGGATACTCGAGTCCTCATCGAACAGGTGCCCGATGTCATGGAGTAGCGCGGCCAGCACCAATTCCTCATCGGCGCCCGCCTGTTCCGCATGCCATGCGCATTGCAGCGCGTGTTCGAGCTTGGTAACGGCTTCGCCGAAGTACTGCTCGTCGGCCGATCCGCCGAGCAGTGTGAGTAGTTCATCCACGCTGGCCTCGGGAGACGTCATGGATGCTCTCCGTTTTCGATGCGGATCGAGATTTCGTCGATCACCGGCATCAGGTCCACCACCGAATCGATCACGTAGTGCGCGCCGAGGCGGCGGAACCTCTCACGCGCGCCTCGCGTCCCTGTTCCGGCAACGCCTCGAGTTCGTCCGCGGCCAGGCCGATCTCATTGCCGGTGCGGACAACGGAAACGGCCCATTTTCCCGCGTTCCGCGCCTCGGCGATGTCGGCGGCTGTATCGCCGATCTTGACGAAGCTTCGCAGCGGATAGACGCCGAGTTCGCGCGAGGCGTGATAAATCATCCATGGTGCCGGCCGGCCCGCGCCCACCAGATCCGGCGTCACCCAGATATTGGGCTCGTAGCCCTGCCGGGCGGCGGCGAGCTTCAGATTCGCCATCATGCTGGAATCGAAGCCGGTGGTGGAGGCGATCCGGATGCCCCGCTCGCGCAGCGCGCTGGCAACCTCGCCAACGCCGGGCAGCAGATCGGTGTGGCGTTCGAGCAGTTCGATTTGCAGCGGGCCGAACTCGGCATAGAGCGCAGTCAGCGTGCCGCCATCGGGCCAACCTCCGTGCTTTTCGCGCCACCGCGAGGAGATTGTGGGATCGGAGAGCAGCGCCTCGATATGGTCCCGCTTGTGGGCTCCCATCGGCCTCCGGGCTTCCTGCTCGGAGATGGGAACGCCGTGGCGCGAGAACAACTC
>JBGSME010000683.1:0-3444 GCA_041740335.1 Bryobacteraceae bacterium
TGATTCTTGTCGCCAACGTAGGCGAAGAGGGCGAAGGCAACCTCAGCGGCATGCGCTATCTCTGCCGCCCCGCCGGAATCGGTTCCCGCATCCGTTCGTTCCTTGTCCTCGACGGTCCCTTCACCGATCACATTACCGCCCGCGCGCTTGCCTCCCGCCGGTTCGAAATCGTATTCACCGGTCCCGGCGGACACTCATGGTCAGACCATGGCCTGCCCAATCCCGTTCACGCCATGGGCCGCACCATCGCCCTGTTTACCGACAATCCCGGCAACGGCCACCAGGCCGGCCGCGTGTCCTATAACTTCGGGTTGATTGAAGGCGGCACCAGCGTGAATTCCATCCCCACTACCGCCCGCGCCAAGCTGGATCTCCGTTCCGAGAATGCCGCCAGGATCGACGAAATGGCCGCCTTGCTCACCGCCTGCGTCGAGCATGCCCTCGAGGCGGAGAACGACCGGAATAGCGGCCCGCGGCTCACCGCCAAGATTCGCGAGATTGGATCCCGCCCCGGTGGACAACTGGCCGACGACGCTCCCATCCTCGTTCACCTCCGCGCCGTCGACGCCCATTTGGGTATCCGCGCCCAAATCGATTGCGCCTCCACCGATGCCAACATCCCTCTCTCGCTCGGCATGCAAGCCGTCTCCATCGGCGCCGGCGGCCAGGGCGGTGGAGCCCACACACCCAATGAATGGTTTCGTGCCGATGGTCGCGATCATGGCCTCCGGCGCGTGTTCCTCACCTTGTGTCACTTGATGCGCGACATCGATCCGCGGGCCGCCCGATAATTAAACAAGTGTTCCGTTTCGCCGCAATCTTCTGCTTTGCTCTCGCCGTCCAGCCGGCTCTGGCAGAGGATGTCGCGCAAACGCCATGGCCCCGCTGGATGGAACTCACCGGCGAATTTCGCGGACGCTTCGAAGCCAACACAGGCCTCGGTTTTCGCGAGGACGCCAATGACATCTATTACCTCCATCGCATCCGCGGCCACCTCCTCATCAAACCCGCCTCCTGGATTCGCATCCGCCTCACCGGTCAGGATTCCGAAGCGCCCGCCCGCCGCCAGCCCGTCCCCGCGAACATCGCCGACGGCTTCGATCTCTTTCAAGCCTACGTCGAGATCGGCGATCCCAAACGGTCTCCGTGGTCGGCCCGCATCGGTCGCCAGGAAATCCGGTACGACAACGGGTATCTTGTGGGCGCAGCCAATTGGGGGAACACCGGGCGCGCCTACGACGCTGCAAAGCTCATCTACGACACCGGGCAGTATCACGCCGAGGCGTGGGCCTCTACCGTCGTGCAGCAGGTACAGGGCCAAGTCAACCGGATTACCGGCACGCAACAGTTACACGGGGTTCATTTCGACGCCAAACAATGGCTGCCTAAGTCGACGATAAGCTTGTATCACTACATCAAGATTCATCCGCGCGAGGCCAACGAGTCCGGGACGGCTTTCGCCCGAAGCCGCGTTCATACCTCCGGTTTTCGCCTCGCCGGGCTGCTGCCGCGTAAGTTTGACTACACCGCCGAAACCACCTTCCAGGCCGGACGCTCCGGCGGCCAACCCCTCTCAGCCTGGGCTGGACGCTACATCCTCGGCCGCGCGCCATGGAAGAGTAAGTACAACCCTCGCTTGTTCGCCATTTACGCTTACTCGAGTCCGGACCGTAATCCCGCCGACGGACGCCGCAATAACCTCGACCAGCTCTATCCCACCAACCACTCTCCCTTCGGCATCGGCGACCGCATTTCCTGGAAGAACATGCACGAGGGAGCGGCTGGGCTCGAGTGGCGGCCGCACAAAAACGTCCGCCTGCTGCACGAATATCACAGCTTCTGGCTCGCTTCCCGCCTCGACGCCTTCTATGACTTCGGTCAGCGCCGCGTCGTCCGGATGCCCAGCGCCACGTCGAGCCACCTCTACCACGAGTGGGACACGCAGGCTTTCTGGAACGTCACCGCGCACATTCAAATCGTTCTCGGCTACGCGCATCTGTTCCCCGGCGGTTTCGTCAAGCAGGCGACCGGCGGCTCCAGCGTGACGGTTCCCTACGCTCAGTGGCTCTATAGGTTTTGACTGCGCGCTCTAGCCGGCGCCTCTCCCCTGCCCCTGCGCCTTCTTCGGCCTCACGGAACACCGGGCTATACTGAGGATTCCGCCGTGTTCCACCAAATTCAAAGCACCCTGCAGCAGCTCGTCTCTTCGCACCTCGCCGTCCGCTACGGCATCGACATTCCCGTCACCCTCGAAGAGCCAGCCGACCCTCAGTTCGGCGAACTCGCCCTCACCGCCGCCTTCCCCCTCGCCCGCCATCTCCGCAAGGCGCCTCGCGTCATCGCGCAGGAACTCGTCGACGACCTCGGCGCAATCCCCGGCGTAGCCTCCCTGGAGATCGCCGGCAACGGCTACATCAACATCCGCCTCGAACGCGGTACATACGCGGCCGGACTCACCGGTGCCGCCGCCGGCGCCGCCAATGACGCCCCTGGCAAGGTCATCGTCGAGCACACCAATATCAATCCCAACAAAGCCGCCCACATCGGCCATCTGCGCAACGCCGTGCTCGGCGATACCTTCGTCCGCATGCTGCGCGCATCCGGCCGCGCCGTCGAAGTGCAGAACTACATCGACAATACAGGTGTCCAGGTCGCAGATGTCGTCGCCGCGTTCCACTTCCTGGAACATAAGTCGCCCGCCGAGGTCCGGGAAATGGCTGCGGGCGAGCGTTTCGACTATCTTTGTTGGGACCTCTATGCCCGCGCCGGCCAGCACTTCAAAGACAATCCCGCCGACGAAAAAGCATGGCGTCACCAATGCCTCCATGCCATCGAATCCGGTGTGGGCGAACTCGCCGCGATCGGCCACATCGTCGCCGACGCCATCATGTTGTGTCACATCGCAACCATGCGCCGTCTCGGTATCCGCTACGACGTGCTCCCGCGCGAGAGCGAGATCCTGCATCTCCAGTTCTGGGCCACGGCGTTCGAGAAGTTAAAGGAGCGCCAGGCCATCTATCTCGAAACGGAGGGCCTGAAGAAAGGCTGCTGGGTAATGGCCGGCTCCCATTACTCGGAAAGCGCGGCCGAAGACGACAGCAAAGTAATCGTTCGATCCAACGGAACAGTTACCTACGTCGGCAAAGATATCGCCTATCAGATGTGGAAGTTCGGTCTGCTCGGTAAGGACTTCCATTACCGGCGGCTGCTCCACGAAGAAGGCGGACACCAGGTCTGGGTTTCCACGTCCGAGCCGCAACAAACCCCCGCTCCCGCCTTCGGCGCCGGCTCTACCGTCTACAACGTGATTGACTCCCGCCAGTCCTATCTGCAGGATGTCGTCGCCGCCGGTCTGCGCGCGCTCGGCTATTCCGAGCAGGCGGAACGGTCGATTCATTTTTCCTACGAGATGGTCGCCTTGTCTCCGCGAACCTGCGTCGAACT
>JBGSME010000684.1:0-9399 GCA_041740335.1 Bryobacteraceae bacterium
GGCGATGCGGTGGAATGTCAAGCCTGCGGCCGAGGGATAGTATGAGATCAATCGTTTTCCGTCCTTGTTGTACAAAGCAACGTGATCGAACGCCGTAGACCAATTGATCAGGAATCCGCTCGAAGACTGCATTAGTACGCGATAGGAATACTGCTCCGACAGATTGACCGTTTGCCCGAGTAGTCCTAACACCGCGAGTACCGCACCCGCAATCAATTCGAAACTAGACATGCCGATCTGCTCCTTTGCATCTTTTCTGAGATAGTGTTACGGACTCGTGCAGCCGGCCTCTCGGCACTGGCTGCAGTTTGATCCGCAGCCAAGCGAGCCGTTGTAGTGCCAGCCACGTGAGAAGCAATTGCCTGAGCTGTCGTACCGGGTATGATTGCCCCGTAGACCGGACCAGCACGGCGCGCCCGCGGCCTCAACCACTTGCGGACGCCACCTCGCCTGCGGTCTACTATTGCTCACCGGGCTTGGGACGGGATGGGAAGAACACCCCACTCCAACAAGACGAGGAGAGCAGGGCCGAACATCCCGGGGCCGGCCGATTATGAGTATGGGCCTAGAGCCCGCTGTCGTAAGTGGCCGCCCCTCCGGTCCACCCGGTTGAGCTTCGAGCTCGAATAGGTAGGTGCCGTTTGACCCTTGCCTTTCTTCCCCGGTCGGCTGTGCCATTAATCACAACCCCGGTTGCCGGATTTACCGGAGCGCCGCTGTTGGCGCCGAGACTCGCCGGTCCTGCTTCCTCGCATAGGAGTGACACGATTATGCCATACGCTGGCCTTGATCTCCACAAGCAATTCACCGAAGCCGCCATCCTCGACGATGCCGGCAACCTCATCCACCGCGAGCGCTTCCCCACCACCCGCGAAGACCTCATCCGCTTCGCCAAACAACACCTCGCCGACTGCCACCTCGCCATGGAAGCCACCTTCAACACCTGGTCCATCGCCGGCATTCTCCGCCCGCTCGTCAAACGGCTTACCGTCTCCAACCCTCTCCGCACACGAGCCATCGCCCAAGCCAAGATCAAGACAGACAAACTCGACGCCCGGGTGATCGCTCAGTTACTCCGGCTCGACTACCTGCCAGAAGTCTGGCAACCCGACGACGACACCTTACACCTCCGCCGCGCCACCACCGAACGCGCCATCCTTACTCACGACCGCACTCGCATCAAAAACCGTATCCACTCGATTCTCCACCAGCGGTTACTAACTCCGCCCACCAAGGACGTATTCTCCAAAGGCGGCCTCACCTGGCTTCGCCAACACCAGATCGACCCCTTCGGCCGCGCCGCGCTCGACCGCCAGCTTCGCCTCCTCGATCAGATCGAAGCCGAGATCGCCGCCGTCACCGGCTCCCTTGCCGAGCACGCCTACAAGTCCCCGCAATCGCCCAAAATCAAACTCCTGATGTCGATCCCCGGCATCGACTTCACCGTCGCCCAAGCGCTGCTGGCCGCCCTCGGCGACATCGATCGCTTCCCTTCCGCCGAAAAGGCCGCCGCCTATCTGGGTCTGGTCCCATCGACCCACCAATCCGGCGAGCACACTTATCACCGCCACATCACCAAACAAGGCCGCGGCCACGCCCGCTGGCTCCTGGTCCAGGCCGCGCAGCACCTGGATCGCAACCCGGGACCGCTCGGCGTCTTCTTCCGCCGCATTGCAAAGAAGAAGAATCGGAACGTCGCCGTCGTCGCCACCGCGCGTAAGTTAGTCATCGTTGTCTTCCATATGCTGCGCAACAACGAACCCTATCGTTACGCGGTGCCGAAGAACTTACAAGCGAAGTTCGACCGCCTGCGCGTCGGCGTCACCGGCGAGCGCAAGCGCGGCGGATACGCGAAAGGATCCAAGCGTCCCGATAACTACGGAACCGGCGTGCACACGCGAGCTGTTCCTTCCCTCGATCAAGTCTACGCGTCAAACGACTTGCCTCCCATCGCCGAACGCAGACCCGGCGGCCTGCGCAGAGACATTCGTCGATCAGGAAATGGCGCCGGCCCCGTTCCTGGCGCCAATCGCCGCATGAACTATTTTCCGTTTGGATTCAGCAACTTACGTCTTCGCCAGTTGACACAATCATAGATAGATATAAAAAGGCATATTCGTACCGAGGCGAGGTGCCTCACAGTCGACATCGATCTTTACCGCATAGTGGCCCCAACAGCCAGTGACTTGGCAGTTCTGGGCTAGTACGGATTTTGAAGAATCTGAAAGGACCGGAGTGTCCTTGAGGAAGCTGCTCGCGGCGCATGCCCGTCTCTCTGTCGCCGAAAGCCAGTCAGGGTTCTTCAGATGAGCCAAGGCAATGGACCCTAACGGCAGCCATCATTAAACGCCCCGCAATCCCCCACCATCATAGGAGCGGACAGCAAATCCCTGCGCATGGCCCAAAGACAGCGCCCATAGTGTGCCAGCGGCCAGCACAATAACACTCAAGATGATACAAGACATCGTAACAATTCGGATTCGTTTTTTTGAGTGGGGTCGTGCGTACAGGATACATCAAGAATTCAAGGAATAACAGGGTGAGTAGCACGGATTGGTACAGGCGGTTAGAGGCGACCCAGGCAGGCGCACGCGAAGGGGCCTGCCCTATTTGATTACTAGCGGATTCCGAACAAATTCTCCCGCACCCGCTTGAACGTAAACCGCGCGGGATTCACGGCGGTGGCCCCTGGCGAATCGACGGGCACGATCTCGGCGGCCACCGGTTCGTACGCCGCCCTCGGAGCGATGGTCCCTTTCGCAACCAGAATCCGCATGCGCTCCGGGTACACGCCCACCGAAACGAGTTGGTTGAGGCTGTTCGGGCTGGAACGTTTCGCGGTGAGGATGACGATGTTCGGCAGGTCGCGCGTGGAGCCATCCACATGGATCACGGCGGTGAGCCCCATCGTCCAATAGCGCCCGCCGCCGTGCCGCACCGCCGGTTCGATGTATTCGCCGTCGTGCAACGATTTCACGCGGCCGCGGACGTGCACGGGCTTTCCGTGCATGTTGTCGGTCCTGCCGCCCACATCCATATTGAACGCGCCGCCGATACCCGCCTTGACGGCAGCGTTCACCGCCGCGGGATCGGCCATCACCACTACCCAGCCCTCGGCTTTCTGCTTGATCAATTCATCAAGAAGAAAGGTGGAGTCGCCGGCCGAGCCGCCGCCGATGTTGTCGCCGGTATCGAACAGCGCCACGGGAAATTTTGTGGCGGTCTTGGCGCGGCGGACGGCCTCGGCCGGATCAGGCAAGTTGAGGCGGATCCGGTCGCGCGTGGCCCATTGCATGTCGGCGATGCGCTGCGCTTCGCGCTGGGCGAGTTCGGGATCGTTGTCGGTAACAACGATCACCGAAGGGCCTATGTAGGGCACGTCGCTCCACTGATAGCCGCCGGGCGCGCTGGCGGCGAGAACTTTCGGATTGGTGCGCTCGAGCTCGATGGTGGCGTCCCGAATGGGCATGTAGGGCTCGGTATAGGTGTTCTGGAAGATCAGGTTGTAGATCATCGGCGGCTTGGCGATCGCCTGCACGGGGCGGATCTCCTTGCGCAGAATGCGTCCCATAATCTGAGCAGCCTGAATGCCTCGCTCCTTGGTATCGAGGTGGGGATTCTGCTTATAGGTGATGAGAACGGTGGAGAGCTTCACCAGTTCCGGCGAAACGTTGGCGTGAAAGTCATGCGTGACGACGATGGGGAAATCCGGGCCGAAGTGCTGGCGCAGGCGCCGGACCATTTCTTCGTCTCCGTGCGGATACCCTTCAACGACCATGGCGCCGTGTTGGGCAAGCAGCAATCCGTCGAGCTTCGGCGCTTTCTTGAGATGCGCGAGCAGACGGTTGAACAAGGTGTCGAAGCACTCGGTCGAGAGCGGACCGCCAGGAGTGGCGTTGGCCACCAGGGTCGGATAGACGTCAAACCCGGCTTGGTCAGCGCCGGCGAGATAGCCGCCCTCTTCGGTATTGCCGCGTCGCCAGCTATTCAGAATGTCGTTGCCCGGGCCGGGTTCCTCCACCACGTAGTCGGCCAGCTTGGTATTGGCCGGATTGAATGAATTCGATTCGTGCTGGATGCCGCCTATGGCGACGAGGAAGCGGCGATTCTGAGCGAAGACGGATGTGGTTACCATCAAGAAAATTATTCCTGAAAAGAGGATAGGGCGCATCGTGAACCCATTGTACTGGTTAGAATCAAAAGATGTCGCGCCAGCTCTCTGGAGTTTATCCGATCCTCGCCACCACGTTTCACGACGACGGATCTATCGATCTCGACAGCCAGATCCGGCTGGTTGAGTTCCTGATTGAACAAGGCGCCCACGGGCTGGGCTTGTTCGGCAATGCGAGCGAAGGTTACGCGCTCACGGGCACCGAGCGGGTGGGGCTGATGAAGGAGATCGCAAAGGCGGTGAACGGACGGGTTCCCCTGGTGGCGTCGAGCGGACACACCGGCACCGACCCGGCCGTGGAGTTGAGCAAGGAGATGGAAGGACTGGGCGCGGACGCGTTGATGGTGCTGCCGCCGTATCTGCTCAAGCCCGATGCCGAGGGCCTGATGCGATATTTCGACGCGATTGGGAAGGCCGTGTCGATCCCGATCATGGTGCAGGATGCCCCGTTGATGACGCAAGTGCCGATGCCGCCGCCGCTGTTGGCGCGCATGGCGCGTGAGATCGAAGCCGTTAACTACGTAAAGGTGGAAGCGCCGCCCACGGCACCGAAGTTCACTGCCGTGGCCAGCGCGGCCGGCGATGCGCTTACTTTGTTCGGCGGCTTGAACGGAAACTTCTTTATCGAGGAGACGCACCGGGGCGCGCGGGGAACGATGCCCGGCAGCGACATGACCGCCGATTTCGTGGCGATCTGGGATGCCCTCGAGCGCGGCGACACCGATGCCGCGTGGAGCTTGTACACGCGTATTCTGCCGCTGATCCGCTTTGAGCTTCAACCTGGAATGGGCGTTTCGGCCATGAAACACAATCTGCATGCGGCGGGGGTGATCGCCAGTACGCGGGTGAGGCAACCGACGACCTCTCTTGACGCCGCGGCGCAGCAGGAGCTTGCGGTACTGCGCGAACGGACGCGGCGGCCGTGAATCCATTACAGCGGCGGATTGCGATTCTGCTGTTCCTGTCGACGGTGATCAACTACATCGACAGGCAGACGCTCTCTGTCGTTGCGCCTCTGCTCACCAAGGAACTGGGACTTTCCGACCTTGCCTACTCGCGGATCCTGACGGCGTTCCTTGCCGCTTACACCGTGATGTACGTTGGCTCGGGCCTATTGGTGGACCGGTTCGGCACGCGATGGTCCATGGCGGCGTTCGTCGGATGGTGGTCCACAGCGAACATTCTGCATGCGGCGGTCACCGGACCGTGGAGCCTCGGCGGATTCCGCATGATGCTGGGTATCGGCGAATCCGGTAACTTCATGGCGGCGTTCAAGGCGATCTCGGAATGGTATGAACCGAAGCAGCGCGCCTTCGTGAACGGGTTGGTGCAGGCCGGGGCGAGCGTGGGCGGCATTCTCGCGCCGCCGGTAATCACGTGGATCACGCTGCGCTGGGGATGGCGGATGGCGTTCGTGGTTACGGGCTCGCTCGGCTTTTTCTGGATCGCCGGATGGCTGGCGGCGTATCGCCATGCCCCGCCGCACGTGGATGTAAAGTCGCGCTCAACCGGGCGCTGGCGCGAGATGCTGCGCTATGAGCAGACATGGGGACTTTTTCTGGCGCGCTTTTTCAGCGATCCGGTTTGGTGGTTCTACCTGTTCTGGCTGCCGAAGTATCTGGTGGATCAGCGAGGTTTCACGCTCGCCGAGATGGGCATGCTGGCCTGGATGCCGTATCTTTCCGCCGACATTGGCGCGCTGGCCGGCGGTGCGCTTTCCGATCGCCTGGTGCGCCGCGGCTGGGATGTGATTCGCGCCAGGAAAGCGGGGATGCTGCCGTTCGCGATGCTGATGCCGCTCAGCGTGATGGTAGCCTATACGCCGTCGCGATCGCTGAGCCTGGCGCTGATCTGCGTGGTGACGTTCGCGCATATGGCGTGGAAGACGAACCTGACCACGCTTACCAACGACATCTATCCGGTGGAGGTGGTTGGCTCGGTGGCAGGTATTGTCGCATTTGGAAACGGGCTGGGCGGCACGCTATTCACGGCGGCGGTGGGGATCGTGGTTCAGTACTTCGGCTACGACTCGGTCTTCATTGTGATGGGCTGTCTGCATCCGTTCGCCTATTTGTTGCTAGGCAGATTAGTGCGCGGCCCGATCGCGGCGGCGAGTGCGCCCAGGGTGGAACGGGCGGCGGATTCCCAGCGATAGTTGCCCGCTTGTTTCCGCCCCGCGGCAGGATCTGTTCCGTGGCGCAGGAGTTTTTCGAGGGTCTCTTCGATGGAACTTTCCTCGAGAGGATGGAACAGCAGGGCAGCACCGCCGGCTATGGTCCGCAAGGGTTCGATATCGGAGCAGGCGGTGGGCACGCCGGCCGCCAGCGCTTCGAGAACAGGCATACCGAAACCCTCGAACGTGGAAGGATAGACGAATGCGCCGGCGCGCAGGAAAAGTTCGTAGAGTTGCTCGCGCGGGATCCAGCCAGTGATCCGCACGGCTTCGGCGGCGCCCAATTCTGCGATGACACGCTCGATGGCGGCGGTATGGAAGCCGCGCATGCCGGCAAGGGTGAGGGTCCAGGACGGGTGCCTCGCGCGCAGGCGGACGAAGACGCGGACGAGGCGCTCGATGTTCTTGTGCGGATGCAGTGTCGAGACGCATAGCAGGTTCGGGTCCAAGGGGCCGCGCTTCTCCGCGAGGGCAAAGAAGCGTTCGTCAACGCCGTGCGGCACCACATCACTGCGATCGGGGCGCAGGCGGTAGTAGTGCAGCAGATCGTGGCGGGTGGCTTCCGAGACCGCAATCAAGCGCCGCGACCGGTTCGCAGACGCCCATAGCAGGCACCGCCAGGCGAGCAGATCAGCGCCCCGGAAGTGCTCCGGGTGGCGTTTGTGCTGCAGATCGTGAAACACGGTGACCTGCGGACACGGCGCAAGCAGTGGCGCGGTGAAGCCGGGATTGAGCAGAACGTCCTGGCGGCGCGCGGCCCAGGCGAGCATCGTCTGTTCGTAGAGGATGCGGGCTGGGCGATTCGCGGCGGCCACATGGCAAGGGGAGTGGACGAAGTTCGGGGCATCGGGAACCAGGTCTGCTCCGGCTTCGCGATTCGTGAAGATAGTGTATCGATTGTTGGAATCGATACGGGCGAGCGCGGCCACGAGCGATCGCAGATAGATCTCGGTGCCGCCCACGCCGCCGGGGATGAGGTAGAGCGCGTTGATGCCGATGCGGAGCACGTGCGGAAAGCCCTACTCGGGCTGAGGCTCTGGGCGGCGCATCCGGTGCAGCTCGTATTCGAGGATCGCAACTTTCTGGGCGAGGGCGATGTTGTTGTCCTTGAGTCCGGAGACGATCATCGAAACGCGGAACAGGACGAGGAGAAACACGCCCATGGCGATGCCGACGAGCGCCGAAGGGGCGGTGCTCACCCCTAGCACACCCGCCAGCCACCACAGCGCGCCGGGCCACTGCGACAGAACCAGTATCAAAAGACTGGCGGCCAGCCAGCTTACTGAATACTCCACGCGAATATGCTCGCGGCGCAGCGAATAAAGCACGCGCGCAATCAGAGCGATACTCAGCAGCGCGATGACATCGAGGGCACGCATGTCGATTTACCTCCAGCGATGGCGCTCAAAGCGCAGTATGTTCACGAGCACCCCGAGCAGCACGTGAACGATGTAGTAGATAGAACGAGCCGCGGTGATGCTGCTGCGCCCAGCCAGACGGGGCCGGAACGTACACGGCACCTCCACAAACCGGAACGCGCGCCGCTTCAGCACCACCAGCGCTTCAATCTCGGGATATTCGAGGGGAAAGCTGCGGCTGAACAATTCGATGGCTTCGCGGTTCACGGCGACAAAGCCGGACGTAGGGTCGCGAACCGGCCGCCCAAGAATGGGGCGAAGCACGAAGCGGAAGAACCGAATGCCGACCGAACGCGCAAAGCTGGTGTGATCCCGGTCACTCTCGACGAAGCGGGAGCCGATGGCCATTTGGCAATCGGAAGATTCCAGGGCTTCGAGCAATCGCGGCACATCGCGAGGGTCCATCTGTCCGTCGCCATCGATTCGGACCACGCGATCGAATCCAAGCTGGTACGCGAGACGATAGCCGGCTTGGACGCATCCGCCGAGTCCGAGATGATGGGGAGCCGAAAGTACGTTGGCACCGGCGCTGTCGGCTTCGGTGACGGTGTTGTCCACCGAACAATCGTCCAAAACAACGATCGGAATAGGACCCAGCACCAGCCTCGCTTCGCGAACCACAGAGCCGATACTGGCGCCTTCATTGTAGGCGGGAATGAGCAGGAGAACTCCCCCGCGTGGCGAACCCGCCGGTGGCAATTGAGCGAACAAGATTCAATTCTAAAGCTATCGGGCCCGCTAGCGTTTCTTCCCCGCTAGCGTTTCTTCTTGGTGGCGGCCGGTTTTGCCTTGGCCGGTTGCTTGGCAGGTTCTTCCCCGTCGAAGGTAATCGTCGAATCGGTGGTGATGAGGGTGGATTCGGAGGAGAACTTCCGATAGTTGCGATACTCGTTCTGATTGCGCGTGCACATTGCGCTTTCCGCTTTGCAAGCCAGGTTGGCGGACTTCACGGGAAGCAGAAAGCCCTTTCCGGCGATCGGCACCACCGCGTATTCGAGCATCATCTCGGCACTGGCAAGCGGATAATCCTTCGGCAGTCTACGCGACTGCATTTCGATCCGGAGAACGCGCGCCGTCTCGATATCGATCCAGATGGCCCCGCGATACGCTGGAAAAATGCGATAGGCGTTGAACTCAACTTTCCAGTGAGAATTGGGCTGCTCGACGGTGTAGGTGTATTTCTTCGCCTTCCGCCCCCCGACCTCCGATTCGCCATCGGGGGTGAACTTGGCGTCGCTCGCCGGCGAGAGCACGTCCACCTGTACGGTGTTGAAATCGCCGGTAGCCCAGCTTCCCGAGTCCATCGGCGAGCCGCTTTTCAGGGGTTTCCCATTGCGCCTGAGATTGCGATACGATTCTGACCCTTCGCTGACCATCACCTCGGCTTCGATCTTGTCGAGCTTTTTCCATTTGGTGCCGCGCAAGCCTTCGCCTTCCTCACGCATGGTGATTTGGTCGCACAGAAAGTCCGGAATCTTTTCGTTGAACTCGAGCACCACGCGGCGCGCCTTGTCGATCATCGGATCGCCGGATACCGGGACCGCGGGCGTCGACCCGGTTTGTTCCACAACGCGGCCTTCCGCGTCGCTCACGATTTCGGTGCCGGTGGATGGGGGCAGATTCCTCCCGAGGCCGCC
>JBGSME010000685.1:0-2308 GCA_041740335.1 Bryobacteraceae bacterium
AAAGCGTCCCCAACAGAAACAGGACCCGGTAGTGTTCTGACCCGACCGCGGCTTCGCCCATTTCGGCGGCGATGGTGGCGGTGAGGGTACGTACCGAGTCGAGCACGCTCGTAGGAAAGCGGACGCTGTGACCGGTGGCCATAAGCACAGCCATGGTCTCACCCACCGCGCGGCCGATCCCCAGAAGCACGGCCGCCAGTAGTCCGTTGCGCGCCGCCGGCAGCAATACGCGATAGACGGTTTGCCACCGCGTGGCGCCCAAGGCCAGTGCCGCCTCGCGATAGGAATCCGGAACGGCCTTCAGCGCGTCCTCGCCAATGGAAGCGATGATCGGCACGCTCATCAGCGCCAGGATGATTCCGCCGTTGAGCACATTCAACCCGATCGGCGCGCCAGTGAGCGCGACGATCAACGGGTTCAGCACCATCAGGCCCACGAAGCCCCACACCACCGATGGGATTGCCGCCAGAAACTCAATCACGATCTTCAGTGTTTCTTTCCACGCCGGTGAGCAGAACTCGGAGATGAAAATCGCGGCGCCCAAGCCGAACGGAACACCGATCGCCATCGCCAGCGCCGTCACCGCCAGCGTACCTGCGATCAACGGGAGGGCTCCATACAAGGGACCGGCAACCGCACCTGGATTCCACTCGGCTCCGGTGAGGAACGCGGCAAGGCTGATGCGTCCGTCCCATAACAGGCCGGCGGCTTCGCGAAAGACAAAGAAGAAGATTCCGAAAACGAAAGCCACCGCACTCACGCCACAGCCGCGAATTACGGCCTCGGCCACCGTCTCGGAAACCTGAGCCCATCGGCTAGCGGCTGACATCGCCGGCATCGCCGGGCCACCTCCGGTTTCCGGAGTCAGTCCCCGCCAAGGGAACGTATCCAGAGGACTCCACCACCTTCTGCCCTGACGGCGACAGCATCCACCGCAGGAAATCCCCCGCCGCCCCGCGTGGCTCACCCAATGTGTAGATGTAGAGCGGCCTCGATATCGGATACTTTCCGTCGGACGCGTTCTCCGCTGTCGGTGCGAATGCCGGCTCCCCGCTCTTTCGAGACAAACGCAGCATCTTCACCTCCGGCGTCGCGTAGCCCATGCCGCTGTAGCCGATCGCGCCGCGGGTGCCGCCGATGAGCGTAACCACTTCCTTGGAGCCGTTCAAATCACGCGTCCCAGGGCGCAGATCTTCGTTGTCGCCGAGCACCGCGCGGCGAAAGTAGTCATACGTTCCCGAGTTCGACTGCCGGCTGATCAGGATGATCTCATCGTTCGAAGTACCGGGAAGTTCCACGCCGAGTTCGGACCAGCGGTTGATCCGTCCCCGGCGTCCGTAAATCTGTGCCAACCGGTCCAGGCCGATTTCATCGAGCGGGTTGTCACGATGGACGTAAATGGCAAGTGCGTCATGGCCGGCGATCCACTCCTTGGGTTCGCGTCCTGTCTTTTGTCTCGCCGCCGCGGACTCCTCCGCCTCAACCTGCCGGCTGGAGTTGGCGAAATCGGCGGCGCCGTCGATGAGCGCGGTGATGCCTGTCGCCGAGCCGCCGCCGGCGACTTCCACCGACACGCCCGGGTCCACAGTGGCATATTCTTCGGCCCACGCTTGCGCCACGTTCACCATCGTGTCGGACCCAGCCGTGCGGATCACAACTCGCACGCGCGATAAACCGGCACCGCACGCCCATGACGCCGCCGCCACTAGACACACCCCGCAGACAAGCGCAGTCCGCATGCTGGACTCGTTTCGGGTCATGAAATGAGCTTTCTCTTTCTAACCTGACACGCCGAGGTTTCAAAACAATGAACTGTTGCATACAACCGCAGATTTGTCTTGCGCATTGCACTTATTGGCTTTACTCTCAATCGAGTGAGCCACGCCGCAATGCCCCGAGATCGGAAAGCCGTGGCTGCCGTGTTCGAGGCCCCGGGCTTGCCGTTGCGCCTGGAATCCTTTCCGATTCCCGAACCGATGCGGGGAGAGGTGATCGTGCGGATTCGCTGCGCCACAGTTTGCGGTAGTGACTTGCATACGCTCGCGGGCCGGCGGCCCACGCCGGCGCCCTGCATCCCGGGTCATGAGATGACCGGCGAGGTGGCCGCACTTCCGGCTGGAGGCGCCCACGATTATTCCGGAACTGAATTGCAGGTGGGCGATCGCGTGACATGGTCCATGCTCTGGACGTGCGGCTCCTGTTACTTTTGCCTCCACGGTGTCCCCTCCAGTTGCACCCAACTGCGCAAATTCGGCCATGAACGCATCGGCTCGTCACCACAGCAATTGGTTTGGCGGCTACGCCGAGT
>JBGSME010000686.1:0-5152 GCA_041740335.1 Bryobacteraceae bacterium
GAGCGCATCGAGCAGATATTCACCAGCCCGGCCAACCCGATGCGCGCATCCTCGCGGGGACTGGACGGCCGCTGATGCAACCGAACCATGGCGCCCATCAACGGGATGAACATCGGCGCCGACGCCGCAAAGCCCAACTGCCGCAGCGCCCACACATGGCCCATTTCATGCACGTAGATCGAAAGCACAAGCCCCAACCCGAACATCCACCCGTACAACGCCCAATACGCCCCGAAGGAGACTACCATCGACGAAAGAGTGCTTAGCTTCCCCAACCCGAACAGCAGCAGTTTCCCCTTGGTCAACACCAGGAACAACGCCGCCTTGAATTTCCAAAGCAACAGCAGTACGGCTCCTGCCGCCGGTGACGCTTTCCGGATCCATTCGGGCGTGGACTCCGCCGGTGCGCTCGCGTCGATTTGCTCGCTCAGCGCGTCCACACGGGCTCGAATCGCCGCGTGCTGCTGCGTACCCGCCGGCAGCAGATCCATTGACTCGCGCCACAACCGCAGTTCCTCGCTCAAATTACCCTGCCGCCCCGCCTCTACCGCCGCTGCCTGCAATTCCCGCAGCCGTTCCCCGTGCAGCAGGTATCCGCACCCGGAGCAACTCATCGCCTCCGGCTGAATTGCAACCCCGCAGTTGGCGCAGTAACTCACGCGCTCTCCCCGCCCACCGGACCATTGAAGTCGATCCGCTCACGGCGGTTGATCTTCCAAGCTTCAAACAATCCAATCGCGATCACGACCAGCCCGAATATATTGTCGAAGCCGGCAAGAAACGGCAGAGCCAGCAGTCCGGCGAATGCAAGCGCCAGCGCAACCGGAATCATCCAAATCGAGATTGGTTCTGGAGCAGCCTCAACCACGACCGCAGGCTCCGCGCCGTTTGCCGTCCCGGCCGGCGGCACCGTATCCTGACCGGCGGCTTTCTGGGCTTCCGGCTTCATCATTCCTTTCACGATCAGGGGCACGTAACTGGTTACGATCGCAAAGTAAGTTAACGCCACTGCCAATGTCTGCAATTTCCAACCGCCGCGGCCATTGCTGCCGCGGTGGACGGCCTTACCCACCAGCCAGCCCACAATCACCGCGATGAAACCGATCTCGTACCCGCTCAGCCACAGGACCATAAAGTAGATGACACACCCCAACGCCGCCCCGCCCAAGCCCCACGCCAGCCCACCGAACAGTTCACTGACGCTCGGGCGCGTCTCATCACCAACCCGGATCTCGTCAGTGCAAGCCCGGCAGAAGGGCACGCCGCTCCCCACATAATAAGCGCCGGAGATCCCCTCCCGGCAGCGAGCGCAGGCCGCGGGCTCGGCTTTCGCGTCCGCCGCCTCTCCGCGCTCCGGGATCGCCCGGTCAAACTGCAGTTCTTCGAGCGGCGACTGTGCGGGCTCTGGAAAGGTTTGTTGGTTATCCATGGAATCTTGTAACTGTATATCGGCCGGTCCGGGCCTGAATCCTTACGACCATTCTTCCAAAACCTCCACCAAAAGATGGACAACCCAGACCACAACCGTGGCAGCAATCAAACACCCAACTGCCGCACCGAGAATCCACAAACCTCCGCGAAGGAATTGGCCAAGCCCGGGCTCAGGCCGCGGTTCGTCACTCTCCCCGGCATCCGAGCAGGATCGGCATAGCATCGCGCCTTCCGGCTCGGCACGTGATTCCTCCAATACATCGCCGCAAATCGGGCATCGCAATGGCTCTTCTGCAATCATGAACTCTCGCCAATCATACCCTCCCTAAATGGGGCAAGTTGCTGACATTGTCTGTAAGAACGGCTACAGTGGAAGTAGTGTTGCGCGGCATCGTTGTCCCATCGACGATCGTAACCCAAAAATGGGTTTTGCGAACTGAGCCGCGCCACTGGATGACTCCCCCAAGCGAGAAATAGAAAATGAAAAACTCAAGCATGACGTCGAATCTACTATTTTGTTCCCTGGCCGCCGTTAGCATTATCTTCGGCGCCGATCAGGTGACTATGAAGAACGGCGACCGCCTCACCGGCGCCGTCGTGAAGAAGGACGCCAAGAACCTCGTCTTCAAAAGCGACATCGCCGGCCCCGTCACCATCCCATGGGAACAGGTCGTCTCCCTCGTAGCCGACACGCCAGTGAACGTGGCCATCGCCGGGGGAGAAACGGTACTTGGCACCGTTTCCACCAATGCCGACAAGAGCCTCGAAATCAAATCCGGCGGCGCCGCCAAAACGGTTCTCCCCGAACAAGTGGCCACCATCCGCGACACCGCCGAGCAAGCCGCTTATGAGCGTCTACTATCGCCGCATCTCACTGACCTCTGGGCTGTCAGCGGCAACATCGGCTTCGCCGGCACGCGCGGTAACGCCAAGACTTCCACCTTCACGATTCCCATCAGCGCCAATCGCATCACGAACAGCGATAAGATGAGTCTTTATTTCAACTTTATTAAAGCCTCCGCGAGCATCAACAACGTCAGCCAGCAGACCGCGCAGGCGGTCCGTGGCGGCTGGGCCTACAACCGAAATATCAAACCCCGCCTGTTCTGGAACCTGTTCAATGACTACGAGTACGATCGCTTCCAGAATCTCGATCTGCGAATGGTGCTCGGCACGGGCCTGGGCTACGCCGTCTGGAAAAGCGAACGCGGCCGGCTTGACCTCGTTGGCGGTATGGCGTTTAACCGGGAAAAATTCGACCCCGTCCGTCCCAAGCTACCGTTCACCACTAACAAGGCGGACGCCTACTGGGGCGATGATCTAACTTACACGCTGAACAGCCGTGTTAGTTTCTTCCAGGGTTATCGCATGTTCAATACCCTGAACAAGACGCCGGATAACCGGTCCACTTTGAGTCCGGTCCCTCAGGTCCACAGCATCCGTCAGAATTTCGACGCTGGCGTCTCGGCGAAACTGACCAAATGGCTCACCTGGAGCGCATCGATCAGCGACCGCTACCTGAGCAACCCCGTCGCTCCCAAGAAGAACGATTTCCTCTACACCACTGGTTTCGGTTTCGCGTTCACACGATAAGACCGAATCGGGGAGTTACCGCCCGAATAGTAACTCCCCGCCTTCCAGCTCCACCGTCTCTGGGATCGACTCCGCCTCCACCGCAAACGCCCAATACTCCGCGGTGACCTTGCTCCGCGCCGGCAGCCACCGGTATCCCGGCACCCCGTACAGACTGCCCCGCTCGATCATGGCCCGCCGCGTCTCCGGCATGGGCGATGCTCCGAACTCCATCCCGCACGTAACTTCACGGCCCGCCCACGGCGCGTGCGTGCGTGACCGGTTCTCCTCCCAACGCCCCAGCCACGGAAAGTCCGTCCGTTTCCAGACATACCCAAACAGCAGCTTCCATCGCGGGTGATACGCCATGAAAAACGCCCGCTCCCGGTGCGGATCCATCAGCGTCGCCGTGTAACCCGCCGACACGGCATCTTTCGGATAGACGCGCAAATCGATACCGCCGCCACCCTTACGCGGGCAGACCGGCCAATCGAATTGCGCCCCGACCACCTGATAGCCCTTGCCATCGGCGAAGTCCGTCTCGAGCACTTTCGACCGCGTTCCCGGAGTCCGAAACTCGGTAACTCCGCCCTCCACGAATGGCGCGCCCAAGGATACATGCTGGGTCCACGCCGCTGGACGATCCCACGCGGCAAGATTTTCCACTGTCTCCCGGATCGCAACGAGGTTCCCTTCCAGCTTCAGCCGCCGCTCAAATCGAAGCCGGCCCTCTGGAAAATCCGCACGCTGCAGCAATGCCCCGCTCTCCTCGGCGAAATCATACCGCGCCACCGAGGATTCGCCATGCACCGTCATCCCCGCCGCCGCCTCTTCCTCGCTCGGCCCACCGAACAAATCCAGACACAAGTTATGGCCCAGGATCCCAGCCAGTAACTTCGCTTCCGGCCCCGTGCCGAACTGCGGATGCCGGGCGGCGTCGTAGGCGGAAGGCTCAATCGAATCCCAGTGCGGGGTCCACAACGGATTCACATCCGTGCCCTTGCGTACGATCGACGCGATATGGCCGCCCTCCTCGGTGACCGTCACTTCCAATTTCTCGTTGGCGATCCGATAAGCGCGCCGGTTGCGATAGAGAATGGCTGGCATTGAAACTCGTAGCATACAATATTCGCAGGCATGCCCTTCGCGCTAATCCTCGTTCTCCTATTCTTCGCCCAGCCGTTCTGGGAAGCCCGCGAGCCCGCCGAATGGACCGAAGAACAACTGGCGATCCTCCTCAATGATTCCCCCTGGGCTCGCCGGGTGGCCTTTCTTGCAACCGCTGCGCCGATGCAGCTCGCCGAGCAACAATGGCGCACACGGCACATCCCCAAAGACCCTAACGGCCCAGATCCGGTCGATCCGGATTACGCCGACTTCTTACGCGACCACGCCGCCACCCACATCGTACTCGCCGTCCGCATCGAACGTCCGAATGAGCTCGCCAAATCCGAAGAGATCGCCGCAATGGAAAAGGAGTCCACCCTTCGCGCCGGCCGCGCCAAGATCCGGATGAGCGGACACTTTCCACCAATGGGGCTCGACCCGTTCCTGCGCCTCGCCTTCCCGCGCCCCAAGACCGAATTCAAATCACTCCAATTCGACCTTTACCTGCCAGGCGTCACCGGGACGTTTCACGCCATCGAGTTCGACGCAAAAGAAATGAACTGGCACGGCAAACTCGAGTACTAATTCTCTACGGCGTCCTCCCGATCGTCCGCGCGCCATGCCCCAACCTCCGGTCCGCCTCATCACCCAGATCCTCGCGAGCCGTATTGACCAGTGCCATCAATCGCCGCACCACGTCCGGATTCTCGGCAGCGACGTTTTTCTTCTCTCCAACATCGGCCGACAAATCATACAGCATCGGCGCCCGATCCCCGGACGCCGCGAACCGCGCCGGAACACGTGTATGTAACTTCCACTTACCGCTTCTGACGCCGGCTAACTCCGCCCGATCCGTATAGTAATAGAACGCCTCGTAACCCGACTTCGCCCCCGCCTCCCCAACCAACAACGGCCATAGATCTTTTCCATCGATCGTTCGATCCGCCGGCACGCGGCCGCCGCCTAACCTTGCGAGCGTCGGCAACAGATCCATTCCGGACGCGATCTCGGAACTGACACGCCCCGCCGGTATCCGTCCCGG
>JBGSME010000687.1:0-4428 GCA_041740335.1 Bryobacteraceae bacterium
GGGAACAGCGCGATACGGACACGTCGTAATTCCCAGCTTCGCATCCTGGAATTCCGCCGCCACGCCTCGGAGGAAGCCCGGCGCGATCCGGATGTCGCTGTCCGACGTCACCAGCAGCGAATAGCGCGCCGCTCGTGTCATGTGATCGAGACTGAACACCTTGGCATTCGCGTACGGGGCCTCGCCGGTAACGATCAGCTGCGAATCCACGGCCGGAAACTCGCGGCGTAGCTTTTCGACAATGGCGGCCGCCGGATCCGAGCCGTCGCGTAGCGCGAAGAGTATCTCGAAGCTCGGATAGTCCTGCGTGAAGACTGCCCGGAGGTTGCTCTCGAGGCCCGGGTCGGCGCCGGCCAGCGGCTTAAGGACGCTGATCGGTTCGCAGGTGGTAAGCAGCCGCTTCGGCACGGCCCGGTACCGCCGGGCGGCGCCGACCACTAGCAGGCAGAATACTGCTGACCCGATGGCCAGTGCCGCCAACACGAAGACCAGCATCTACTCGGCGGGAACTTTGCGATCCGAAAGATCGCGGAGCGTTGCCAGAAATTCCCCCACCGTCTTGGCGCCCTGATCCCCATGCCTGCGGTTGCGCACCGAAACCGTCCCCTCCTGCGCTTCGCGGTCGCCCACCACCAGCATGAACGGGATCTTGTTCACCTGCGCGATACGGATCTTGTTGTTGACCTTCTCTTTGCTGTCGTCTACTTCCGCTCGGAATCCGGCCGCCGTGAGTTGGTCCCGGACCTGCTCGGCGTACTCGAAGTGCCGGTCCGCAATCGGCAGCACGGTTGCCTGAACCGGAGCCAGCCAAACCGGGAAAGCGCCGGCGTAGTGTTCGAGAAGGATCCCGAAGAAACGCTCCACCGAGCCATAGAGAGCGCGATGGCACATCAGCGGCTGATGGCGCTGGCCGTCGTCACCTGTGTACTCGAGTTCGAATCGGCGCGGCAGATTGAAGTCGAACTGAACCGTCGATAGCTGCCACGGCCGGTCGAGCGCGTCCACAAGTTTGATATCGATCTTAGGGCCGTAGAACGCCGCCTCTTCCGGCATCACCGTCACGTCCAGCCCAACCTTATCAACGGCGCTCCGCAGCGTGTTCTCCGCAAGCTCCCATTCGCCTTTCGTGCCCAGGTACTTCTCGCTGATGCCGCCGTCCCATGTCGAGAGCTCCGCATGATAGCGGTCAAACCCGAACGTCTTAAGCGTGTCCACGGCGAACTCGAGGCAGCTTATGATTTCGCCTTCGATCTGATCGGGCGTGCAGAAGATGTGGGCGTCGTCTTGCGTGAACCCGCGGACGCGCATCAGCCCATGCAGAACCCCGGAGCGTTCGTAGCGATAGACGGTGCCGAGCTCGCCAAGGCGGATCGGAAGATCGCGATAGCTTCGCGGGCGGTCTTTGTAAATGAGGATGTGGAAGGGGCAGTTCATCGGCTTCAGCCGATAGGTCGCATCGTCCAGCTCCATGCCGGCGAACATGCCGTCCTTGTAGTTCTCCAGGTGCCCGGAGGTGTGCCACAGGTCCTCGCGGCCGATGTGCGGCGTAGATACGATCGAGTAGCCGCGTGCCAGATACTGATCCCGCATCCAGTCTTCCAGCAGCTTGCGGACCAGCGCCCCTTTCGGATGGAAGAAGATCAGCCCCGGCCCGGCCAGTTCCTGGATGGAGATCAGATCCAACTCGCGGCCCAGCTTGCGATGGTCCCGCTTCTTCGCTTCCTCAAGCTTGTTCAGGTAGTCGTCCAGCTGCTTCTGATTGAAGAACGCCGTGCCGTATACGCGCTGCAGTTGTTCGCGGCTCTGATCGCCTTTCCAATAGGCGCCCGAGACCGAGAGGAGCTTGAAGGCCTTGATGCGCTTTGTGGAAGGAACGTGCGGGCCGCGGCAGAAGTCGATGAAATGGGGTCCCAGCGTGTACTCGGAAAACCACTCTTCCGCCTTTTCGCGAATGAGCTCGCACTTCATCCACGCGCCTTCCGCGCCGTACTTTTCGAGGCCCCCCGGTTTGTGTGTCATCACGCGATCGTAGGCGTAGTCGCGATCGCGGATCTCGATCATCTTCTTTTCGATCGTTTCAAGATCTTCCGTCGTAAACGGGGTTGCGCGCTGAAAATCGTAGTAGAAGCCGGCGTCGGTGGGCGGGCCTACCCCGAGCCGCGTTTCCGGGAATAGTTCGAGTACCGCGGCCGCGAGCAGGTGAGCCGTCGAGTGGCGGTAAACCTGCAACGATTCCGGGTTCTTCGTCGTGAGAATCTCGAGCGTGGCGTCGCCGTCAAGCGGTCGCGCGAGGTCCCAAAGATCGCCGTTGACGCGGGCGACGATGGCATCGTCGGCAAGCCGTGGGCTGATGCCGCGCGCCACGTCGATGGGCTTGCTGCCCACCGGCATCTGCTTTTGCGACCCGTCCGGCAGGGTGATTGTGATCTGGCTCATAGGGGATCGTGGTGCGCGGGAGGCGCACTAAGACTCAGGGTAACATTTCGAGTTTCGAACCAGCGCAAAGGCCGCCCTCACGATTCTCCGGCGCCGTCCTTGTGGCGACCGTGCGCATACGGACGCATGGTCGCAGGACCGCCGCTGTGATTAGAGATCGATCAAACGCTGCGACGTGTCGCCGAAGTGCTCGAGTTCCACACCCATACGGTCCATCAATGACAGATACAGGCTGCACGCGCGCCGGTTGTCGTCGCCCCTCTCGAAGTAGTCCAGATTGCGTCCCGGACGCAGCGAGCCGCCGCCGCGCCCGGCAAGCAGCATCGGCATCTGTTCAGCCGAGTGCGCGTCGCCGTCGAATAGATTGGAGCAGAACAGCAGCATGGAGTTGTCGAGAAGCGTTTGGCCGCCCTCGTCGATCTGCTTGAAGCGGTCCAGCAGGTAGGCGAACTGTTGAACGTGGAATTGGTTCGTCTTCAGGTACATCGCCTCGGCGGCGGGGTTCTTGCCGTTGTGAGTAAGGTCCAGGTGAAGGCTGCCCTTCACGCCTTCGAGGAACTTGAAGTTCATCTGCGAAAGGTCGTTATTGAGCATCAACGTCGCGATGCGCGTCTTGTCCATTCGGAACGCCAGCACCAGAATGTCGAGCATCAGCTTCATGTGGTCCGGAATATCCTGCGGCAGGTTCTCCGCCGGACGCGTCATGTCTGGTTTGTCCAGCGAAGGCCGCCACCCTTCGAGGCGCTCTTCCTTGGATGCCCGATCAATGCGCTTTTCTATGTCGCGGACAGATTCGAGATATTCGCCCAACTTCCGGCGGTCGCCGCCGCTCACCCGCGTTTCGAGTGAATGCGCGTCGGAGAGCACCGCGTCGAGGATGCTCTTGTCGAGCTTGCGCCCCTTGCCGTCGCCCACCAGCATGTCGAAAGCCCGCGAAGGATAGATTTCCTTGGTGGCCGGTTTCGTGTCCGAGGCCCACGAGATCGCCGACCCGTAGATCATCGACACGCCGTCCTCAAGCCGCAGCTCGTTCGGCTCAATACCCAGCACAAGACTCGGCACGCGCGTGTTCCCGCCGATGCGCCGGCTGAGAATCTGGTCAAATGTAGTGCCCACCCGGATGTCGTTCGGATCGAGACTGACGTTGGCCCCGGATAGAAGGTTCGGCATCCGGCCGAGGTGCGGGCTGCTAGAGGCAACCGCCTGCTCGTTGTAGAGCCCACGCAGGAAAGTGATGTCCTCCCGATATGCCTGCATCGGCGCCAGAGCGGGCCCGATCTCCATCGCCGCTCCCTCGCCTTTGGCCCACCAGTGGATGGGTTCAACGCCGTTCGAAAAATAGAGGCACGCAAAGCGAACCGGTGGCTTGCTCGCCGCCTTTCCGCCGGCGGCATGCAGCGGAAGGGACTCCATCCAAGGCAATGCCAGCGCAACGCCGGCGCCGCGGAGGAAGTGGCGTCGTGAAGGGTTCTGTAAGGTTGTCATTCGTTGCCTCCTGTATCGGTTTTCGCGGTTTCTCCAGCCGGCGTGGCCCGGATGTTGCGGAACTGCGGGCTGGACGCGATCCGTGCAATCAGATCCGAGAAACGTGCTTCCGGACCGGCGGCGATCACTTCGTCAACCAGCGGCCAGTCCGAGATGCCCACCGTGCGTCCCAACGCATAGCCGATCAGCTTGTTTGAGAGATTGCGCAGCACCTGCGGCTGCTCCCGATCGAGATAGGCCAGCAGCCCCTCCATCCCTTTGATCCCGGTTTGGTCGGCGAGTGTGCCCGTGTCTTCGATCTCTTTACCGTCTTCGTATCGTTCGCGCCAGCGTCCGGTCGGATCGTAGTGCTCAAACGCAAAGCCCAGCGGATCGATGCGCGAATGGCATCCGGCGCACGTGGCGTTGCGCCGATGGGCATCCAGGCGCTGGCGGACCGACAGTCCGCCGAACTGTTTGGGGTCCGCCGGGATCGAGCCGGCATCGGCCGGTGGCGGCGGAACCGGC
>JBGSME010000688.1:0-3301 GCA_041740335.1 Bryobacteraceae bacterium
TCAGCGCCAACGGGACGATGGCAGTACTCGAGGCGGGCGATGGCTTGCGGCTGGTGTCGGATCTTGCCGGCGAACCGGCGGTGGGGGTAGTGGTGCCGTTCACTTCCCTGCCCGGCCGCGTTACCGCAATTACGTTTCGCAAAGACCCGGCGTGCGCCATTGTCGCATCGCAGGGAGAAGAATCGACAGCGTTGGCGCTGCTCTGCGCCAATGCGCCGGCGGAGCCGCGACTTGTTCGCTGGCTGGACGGCATCGAGATCGGAGCGCTGTTTTATTCCGAGCTCCATGGCGGTTTGTGGATCGCGGACCGGGCTGGGGCGCGTGTGTTGCGGTTGGCGGCGCCGACCGAAACCGGAGAGATGGAAACGATGGCGGAAGGCGTCTCCGGCGCGGTGGGGATACAGCCGGTGTCGAGCCATGAGATCGCCATCGCACTGCAGGATGGGTGGGTGGCGGTGGTGGATCTCCGTGAGCGTGGTGTCACCGCCAACCTGGAACTACCGGCGGCGCCGGACGGGCTGGAATATTTGGTGCCCGGCCGTATCCTTGTCTGCACCCGGCTGCGGCGGGAGCCTGTGCTGGTGATCGACCTCGGCCAGGAGCGCGCGAGTTTCTTCATCCCGCTGCCGGGAGGTTCCCGATGATGATTGGCGGCGCGTTGCTGGTGTTGTTGGCCTTGACGGCGGCTCCATCCGCCGCGCAGGATGTCGTCGTCAGCTACGTCAACTACAACGCCGGCAACCAGACCATATTGAACCCGGGCGATCCGGTCCCATTCCCGGCCACGCTGGTGGCGAGCCGGGGATCGCTCGCCGTGGTGATCAACAATCGGGGCAAGAGCACCATCAGCGTGATTCAGGTGGATGCGGCGGGCACCGGGTTTGAGCTGTCGCAGGTTCCGCTGCTGCCGGCTTCGATCGTAGGCGGTGGAGAGTTGCGATTCACCGTACAGTTCGCTCCCGTGACGCCCGGCGAATTCAAGGGCCAACTGCGGCTCCATGTGGCCGGTACCCAACGGATTTACGAACTGCGCGGCTTGGCGACGGCACCTATCCTCGAGTTGGAGATTCTGAACGCGTCGGGAGAACCAGTAGGCCCGGCCGGACAGGTGATCCAGTTCGGAAACGCGGCGGTTAACATCAGCCGCAACGTCGTTCGGCTTCGATTGCGAAACAGCGGGAACGCGCTGGGGCAGATCGGAAACATCGCGGTCACTGGCGGTATGTTCACCTTACTCGATCCTCCGCCGATTCCGTATCCGATTCAGCCGGGCGAGGCGGTGTACTTCGGCATTGCGTTCGTGCCTCGGGAAATCGGCGAGTTGCGCGGGCAGTTCCGCCTGGATCAGCGGCAGTACGTTTTGGCCGGGCGCGGCACGGGTCCGCAGATGAGTTCGGCGCTGGCGTTTGGGGATGTCCGGATTCCGCTCCGCACGAACGTGTCGGCCGTGGTGCCGAACACCGCGGTGGGAAGCCGGCGGACCTTTTCGATCGAGGTTTCCAACACCGGCGACGAAACCGGATACGTGGCGGCGATCAGCGTGGGTGGAGACGGATTCGCGCTGGCCCGCGAGGTGCAGTTTCCACTGGCAGTTCCGCCGGGGCAGTCGATCAAGGTCGACGCTGTGTTCGCGCCGCTCGACGTCGGCACGATCATCGGATCTTTGTTAGTGCACGACGAAGGCTACAAATTGATCGGAGTGGGGAGCGAACCGCCGCCGCTGCCGGAAGCTCGATTCATCGGCGTGCCTACGAAAGCAGAGGCACTCGATCAGCCAAACGTCGGCCTGGAACTCGCCGAGCCCTATCCCTACGATCTGTCGGGTAAGTTGATTCTGAGCTTTTCCTCGGAATCGTTTCTGGACGATCCGGCGGTGCAGTTCATCACCGGGTCGCGAACGGTGGATTTCCGGATACCGGCGAATAGGACGCAAGCGTTGTTCGGGTCGTCGCTTCGTTCGGTCAGAATGCAGACCGGGAGTCTGGCTGGAACAATCACGCTGGTAGCCGCAATCAGCGCCGGCAAACTCGATCTCACACGCAATTCGCCGCCGGTGGCGACCGTGGACATCCCGCCGGGGCCGCCCGTGGTGCGCTCGGTGAGTCTGCTTGCGCGGAACGCGAAAAGCTTTGACCTGGTGATCCGGGGAGCCGCGCCGTCGCGCACCGTGGACCGACTGGAGTTCGCCTTGACCGCTGCTCCCGGAGTGCGGCTGGCGACAACGCTGGTGAAAGTGAACGTGTCCAGCCAGTTCGACAGTTGGTATCGGAGCCCGGATTCGAGGCCCTACGGCAGCCAGTTCACCGTGGTTGTCACCTTCGACTTGAGCAGCGATTTCTCGGCGATTCAAGCGATCGACGTGCGGGCGTTCAATAGCCAGGGCGGGTCTGCCACACGCCGCGTGACGATCGCCACCGAGTAGCGGCCGCTACTGCATCGCGTCGGGCATCAAATAAATAATCAGCGTTCGGCCGTCGGAGTGAAACTCCTCGCCATGGGCGGTCTTTGCCTTGGTGATCGCGTTGGCCGCGGTCATGTGATCCAGTTTGGCGACGTTGCCGGTGCTTTGCAGTGTCTTGCCGATATACTCACGCTCCAGATCGGTGTCGGGGTCAATCTTGTGGGTGACGCCGCCGGTCCGCTGATCTTTGTCGAAGCCGGTATCATGGGTGCCTGCGCCCGCAAAAACCGTAACGCCGTCGAGGGCGAACGGGGCCTTCCACACTCGGAAATGATGCCGCGTGGCCACCACCTTCAGCGGATCGCCTTGCGCGAATCCGTAGTCCTGATTGCGGCCGAATAGCTGAAGTTCACTCATCGGCATCGTGACGTATGCCTTACGATTGAGCGTGCCCAGCGCCGCCGACATCACCGCGCTCTTCTTATCCTTATCCACGATCACCCAGCCGGCTTGCTTCAAAGATTCCACCATTTTCTTCTCCGAACCGACAACGATGAAATTCACGCGATCGCCGGGAGTGCCGGCGGCGTCCTGGACACGCGGCGCGATCGAATCCAACAATTCCTGCGTCATCGCCGGCAGTTTGAGCTTGCTCACATCCACCGCGGCCGGAGCCGGCGCCACCCGTTCCAGCTTGGCCGACAGCGTACCCTCACCCCTGTCGCTACTCCCCTGATTGATTCCGATGAACAAACGCCCGGTAATCGGAGCTTTCCCTTCCCATTTGTCTCCGATCAAAAATGGGGCGGCATCGCCGATTCGGCCAACGAGCGCGCCTTTGCCGGCGGCGTTCACGGGCAGCGTCTTGATGAGATCGCTGAATCCGCGCTTCAGCCCGGC
>JBGSME010000689.1:0-4017 GCA_041740335.1 Bryobacteraceae bacterium
AGTGTCCTTGTCGCTATTTTCTCTCCGTTACTCAACTTCACCCAGTCGCCGGCCGCGGAGGCCACCCGCGTGTTCAAGACAACTTCGATGCCCTTTGACTTCAGTTTCCGAGTCGCGTACAGGCCCAGTGTTTCGCTGATTTCGGGCATGATTCGAGGACCGGAATGCACTAAGACTAAGACAACCCTGACATCCTCAGGCCGGATGTTCGCGTAATAGCGGCGGACCGTGTAGGCGAAGTCATGTAGCTCCGCCACCGTCTCGGCTCCCGCAAATCCGCCACCAGCCACGACGAAAGTCAACATCGCTCTGCGGATCGCGGGATCGACCTCCATATCGGCATGTTCAAAAACGTCAATGACCTGATTCCGAAGTACCATGGCGTCGCTGAGAGTCTTCATCGGGAAAGAGTTCTCGGCGACCCCCGGCAGCCCATGGAACTGCGTTGTTGACCCCAGAGCCAACACCAAATGGTCGAACTCCAATCTGCGTGGCCCACACTCGCCACAATGTAAAGCAACCACAACGCGTGCCTCCAGATCAATCGACTCCACTTCCGCATTTTGAACCTTACTTTGCGGAAGAATGCCCGCAGCGGGCTGACGATGTGCTTAGCCTCAATCGAGCCCGATGGGACTTCGGGAAGCATTGGAGTGAACAACAGAAAATTTTCGTCGCTGATCAAGGTAATCTCAATACTCTCGTCGCCGGAAAAGATCTTTTCGAGGCGTAAGGCTGCGTAGAGGCCGCCGAAGCCCCCGCCGAGGATCAAGATCCGCTGAACCTTCGAAATCATGGTTGTCCTCCCTGGACTGTTTCGCCGAACACGGGACCGATTCTACGGATCCGATGCTGCTCGAGGTGATCCGACGTCAGGCCGTCACCAAGATTCGACTCTCAGAGAGCGCATGTGCAAGCAATTCTTGTTGGCCCGCACAGGCTCATAGAGGGTGAGTTTTGGACCCCGTTTTGAAGTATCCCTCGCCGATCCTGCATCGTCCAAAGCCGTGTCCTCTGCGAAATGAAGATGCGGACCAAACTGGCAATCGACTAAATCCAAACTCCCGCCTTGCTCTCAACCCCAGCCTTTCCGCACAGTTCAACGAATATTTTCGAGGGAGCCCTCCGATTCAAATCGGCCCGACTGGGATTCATCCCTTACGGAGTTTGTTTCCTTCGCTCTCGCGCGGGGACCAAGTTTCGTCTTGGTTGAGGCCCAACTCCTGCTGGCGGGCGGGCGAAGACCCGCGCAATGGCGCGCCCGCTCGCATCCGGACGTCTCTCCACAATAACTGGGCGTCCCTGAGCAAGTGTCCCGGTGGCTGATGCCCGAAGGCGCGGTATTTGCCTGGAACCACCTTGCCTTTGTCGGCTACAAACACCGCGAAATCGTCGGCCCAGCGGTCGAATGCCTGCATTGTGTCTTTGTCCTCAATCATTTGTTCCGCTTGATTCTCGCTGTACTTCTTCCCCAAACCGAACTCGCGATAGGCCCAAAGCTGATCTGGCACCTCGACGCCGCCGTACCGGCACTGCCAGACGAGCGGCGCGTAACTATCGCGCATTCTCTCGAACGGCTCCGCCACAGGGTCAAAGTAGTGCTTATGCTGAAGAACCCTTGGCCGTCCAGAGTTGTCAATCTCGTCGCCCCCGCCATCGCCATAGCAGAAGAATGCCGCGGTCCGGCCTTCCAGATGGTTCAGGCTGAGTTCTTCCCATTCGGATGTATGCTCAAGCGCCATAGCCTTCTCCGGGTCTTTGTGGGCGATGAGATCTTCTCGAGGATTGCCGCCGTTCATGCAAACCAGGCGATCGAACATCGCCTTTAGATTGCTGGAAGGTCCGTACCAGTTCACTGGACCGATAATGGCCCACGCGTCCGCGAGGTCAAGTCGCGCGTACATGTCCATATTCCACATCAGGTCGGGTTCAATAGTGCTACTTTTCTCGTAGCAGTTGCACGGCCAGACGCACAGTGCCATGGACGTGGAGACACAAGCGTTGCAGCTTCTGATGCTCTCCCGGCCATAGACGTTTCCGAGGTCCTCGTAATCGATTTCCCAATCCTGGGGCAGCCGTTGTGCCATGCGCAACATCAGGGAACGAGATTTGGAATCGACTCCAGGGCAATTATATTGGCGCCGGTCGGATCCAGAGATCAAGAGTACCCGAAAAGGCCGTTGCTCTACGGGAAGCTTGCCGCTATCATCATTTGGTCGCATTGGGAATCCTCATAGCTAAGATGTTATTTCATTCCGACTTGGAGAGCTTCGGGCCGGCCGGGGGTCGCGGAGAACTCTTCCCCGATGAAGAGCTGTCCAAACTGGAGCTTGATCTCTCTGTTAGTGGCTGGTTTCCGGGGACCCGGCAATCGTCCCCAGGATGGCTCCGTAAACGAGGTGGCCCATCAACGACGCCATAACGGCCATCACGCCGCCAGCACCTGAGCTAAAGAAACCTGCGCCCATCATCGGCATCACCATGGCTTGGGCGATCAGCCAAAGACCCATCCCCCAGATAGTACCTCTGACCACCGGCGAGCCCGGCAACAGCTTGTAGATCACAAATGCGTAAATGAGTGGGAAGATAACCACCCCGTTCATCCAGTGCGCGGCCATTCCCAGAGCCCAGTTGCCGCCCATCATGCTCCCTAGCATGGCGGCGATGTCCATCGGATGGCCGAGCATCATGGGCGCAACGAAGTACATCATCATCGTCAATGCCGCTGTTCCCGCGAGGCCGCCGAAGACGGATTTGGTTACGTTTGTTTTCATTGGAACTCTCCTGTCCTTTTCTTTTCTTGGCAAATGCCCTGAGGCAGTCGCATTCGTACGCAATGTGAGTGTGCGCTGACCACGGATTCTTACAACGACCGGCGAAAAGAGTGAACACGCGGCCCGGGGTGCGACCTGAAGCATGAGTCCATGCCCGCTTTGATCAAAAAAGGGCCTGGCAGAGACCTTGACTTTGAGCCGTACGTATCACCAGAAGGGCCACCACGTCACCTGCAAAGTGACAGCTTGCAAAGTGACAGCTTGGCAGCTTCGCAAGCAATTTGTCCGAGCCACCGAAGAGGGGCCTCTTATTGCTGGAACATCAACCGGCCGCCAAATCGGCGTTGGGCGCTATTGAAGAACTGGCCAAACCTGGCGCTCGCCAGATTGCCCTGCACATCTCTGGGGTTGAAATGATTGAAGAGGTTGAAGACCTCCAAGCCGAGTCGCGCCTTGCGTTTGGTGTAAGGAATAGTGATGAGCCGGTTCACCTGTAGATCGAGAGTGTTGAAGCTCGGAAGGCGTCCCGCGCGGTTACGCACCCCGGCGAAATCCCGTTCCTCGGTCACCGCCGAGTAAGGGAATCCACTGCGGACGTCAACCACTGGAACGATGCTAAATCGGGCTTGCAAGTTGAACTCGCCCCAGAAGACAAAGCGATGAGGCGAATCGAATGACAGCAAGGATCTCTCGTTGGACCGAATCACCGGCTGGGCCGTATTACCGAAGAATTGATTGAAATCGTTCAGATCGCCGACTGCCGAGGATCAAATTCCTCCTCTCGTCGGTTGCGATGTCCAAACCTTTGCACGCACCGCAGACGTCGACCCTTTTTCGCGGGATCCTACTGGTTTCCAGGCAACGACGGCATTGGCGAGGGTTTCCGATAAAGTTAATTCGATCTCGTCAAGCGTCACGGCTGTCAGATGCCGCCAGAAATTGCTTGGGGCAAAACAGTCGAGGCGATGCGTGGTAGAACGCACTTGGGCAACACCCTACGCTGCCTTGGGACCGATATACGGGTTCCAACGGTCACCTCACTCAAGCGGGACTCCTGACGCCTCTGTAATAGTCCCTGGGCTTCGCGGGACTATCCAGTTAGAACGGGAATCTTCAGGAGGCGCTCCGAATTGCCCCTGTGTTGGCCGCCCGGTAAGTGGAGCCGAAGCGTTTTCGAAGAGTGAAAGATTCCGCCCTGCGGGCGGGGATTTTTAAGGCATGGGAATCTATCGGTCCGATGGTG
>JBGSME010000690.1:0-8308 GCA_041740335.1 Bryobacteraceae bacterium
GCCACCCTCGCCACGTCGGTGGGCCTGTGGCTCTTCACGCGAATCCAGATTCCAGACGTCACCTTGACCCTCGCCATCGCCTTCGCCCTCTACTCGTTCCTGCGCAACCGCCCCTGGTGGTTCTGGTTCGCGCTGGGCATCGGCTTCCTGCTCAAGGGGCTGGTGGCCTTGTTGTTCCCCATCGCCACCGTTGCCGTCTTCTTCACCGTCACCCGACAATGGCATCGCTGGCGCGACATCCGCCCCTTCACCGGTCCGCTGCTCACGTTGGCGGTGGCCGCCCCCTGGGTGATCCTCGCCACTCTCCGCAATCCTCCGTACTTCAACTTCACCATGCACTCAGCCGCCGGCGAGTATCACGGCTTCTTCTGGTTCTTCTTCCTCAACGAACACCTGTTCCGCTTCCTGAACCTGCGCCACCCACGCGACTACAACACCGTCCCGCGCCTCGCCTTCTGGCTGTTCCATCTGCTCTGGCTGTTCCCCTGGAGCGCCTGGCTGCCAACGATGTTTTCGAAACAGGAAGAGCCGCCGCCCGCTCGCGACACACGCATTCTCGCCCTCTGCTGGATCGGCTTCATCCTCGTGTTCTTCACGTTCTCAACCACGCAGGAATACTATTCGATGCCCTGCTATCCCGCCTTCGCTCTCTTAATCGGCGCAGGACTCTCGCGCCATCACCCATGGATCCGGCACGGAGCGCGAATCCTGACTGCGCTTTCGGCGGCGCTCGCCCTCGCCTTGTTCGCCCTCTTCCTCGCCACCCAATCCTATTCCGCCCCAGGCGACATCTCCCACGCCCTCACTCTCAACCCGGAAGCCTACACCCTGTCGCTCGGTCATCTGAAGGACCTTACGCTCCCCGCCTTCGCCTATCTCCGCACGCCGCTCCTGTTGGCCGCCATCGCCTTCCTTGTTGCCGCCGCCGGTATTCCCTTCACCCGCGCCTACGTCCCAATCGTGGCTGTAACCATGATCCTCTTCTTCCAAGCCGCTCGAATCGCCCTCATTGCCTTCGATCCCTACCTTTCATCGAAGCCGCTCGCCATTGCACTCGCACAGTCTCCCCCCGGAACCGTGGTCTACGACAACCAGTACTACACGTTCTCGAGCGTCTTCTTCTATGCGAATCAAAACGGCCTCCTGCTGAACGGCCGCGTGAACAATCTCGAATACGGATCCTACGCGCCGGGAGCGCCCAAGGTCTTCATTGACGACGCCGCATTCGCCGCCCGATGGCGTAGCCCCGCCCTCCACTACTTGCTGATCGAGGGGCCGGCCGTCCCCCGCATCAAAGCGCTCCTCCCCGCCGATTCGCTCCATCCGGTCGCCTCCGCCGGCGGCAAGTTCCTGTACGCGAATCGCGCGTTACAATAAAAAGTTACCGGCCCCGCCCCAAATATGCCAAAACAAACCGTTGCAGTTTTGTTTGGCGGTCGATCCGTCGAACACGAGGTATCCATCATCAGTGCGCATCAGGTGATGGATGCTCTCGAAGTCGCCGGCTATGACCTCCTTCCCGTTTTCATCGACAAAGGCGGCGCATGGTACGCCGGCCGGGGGCTCTACAACCTGCGCCAGTACGCCAACCCCGGCTTCTACCCCACCGAACTCCGGGACGCCCATCGCGTCAGCCTCTCCCCAGATCCCAGCATTCGCCAGCTCGTGCTCCATCCCAACGGCGCAAAGGGCTTCTTCTACAAACCCCCCGTGCTCTGGGCCGATGTCTTCTTCCCCGTTCTCCACGGCGCTTTCGGCGAGGACGGTTGCACCCAGGGGCTGTTCGAACTCGCCGACGTCCCCTACGTCGGTTGCGGTGTTCTGGCGTCGGCCGCCGGCATGGATAAGATCGCCCAGAAGGACATCTTCCGCGCTGCCGGGCTGCCCGTGCTCGATTGCGTCTGGACCCACCGCAGAGCCTGGAAGGCCGATCCGGCCCGCTTCGTCAAGCAAGTGGAATCGGCGTTCGCCTATCCGCTCATCGTCAAGCCATCGTCGCTCGGATCCTCCATCGGAATCGCGCGCGCCAAAGACAGCGCCGAACTCACACGCGCCATCGAACTCGCCCTCACCTACGACGACCGCGTGATGGTCGAGCGCGCCCTCATGGATTTCAAGGAAGTGAACTGCTCCGTCATCGGCCCCCCGAACCGGTCGAGCGTCTGCGAGATGCCGCGGATCGACGGTGACCTCCTCACCTTCGACACCAAATACCGTGCCGGCGGAAAGGGCGGGCTGAAATCCGGATCGAAGGGATCCCTCATGAGCAAGGGCGGCATGGCATCCCTCAGCCGCCAGATCCCCGCGCCAATCCCCGACGAACTCTCCACTCGCATTCAGGATCTCGCAGCGCAGGCTTTCTCCGCCGTCGGCGCGCACGGCATTTCCCGCATCGACTTCTTGCTCGACGCCGACGGCCATACCGTCTTCGTCAACGAGATCAATACCATCCCCGGCTCGCTCTCGTTCTATCTTTGGGAAGCCTCCGGGCTCCCCTTCGACAAGCTGGTGCAATCGCTCGTCGAAGGCGCAGTCGAGCGCCACAAAACTCGCCGCGAAACCAAGTACTCCATGGACGCCAACCTGCTCACCCCGGCGCGCTGAGCCGGACGCGCGAAGGATTCGTCAGGTGCCTGAGATCTCCACCATCGACATCGACGGGCTCACCATACGCTACCGCCAGGCCGGCCACGGCCACCATCACGTTCTCCTCCTCCACGGCTGGGGTGGATCGCTCGAAAGTATGGACCCGATTTTCAACGCGCTCACCCCGCTCTTCACCGCCACTTCCATCGACTTCCCCGGCCACGGCCAATCCAGCCTCCCACCGGAACCATGGCGCGTCTCCGATTTCTCCAGCCTCACCCTGAAGTTCATGGACCGCCTCGGGCTCACCCGGCCCCACCTCGTCTCCCACTCCTTCGGCGGGCGAGTGAGTATTCAAATCGCCGCCCGGCATCCCGATCGCGCCGGCAAGATCCTGTTCACCGCCGGCGCCGGGGTAAAGCCGCCCCTTTCGGCAAAACAGAAGCTGAAACGCACCGCCGCCCGCTTCAAGTTCCTCGCTCCCGCCGCCATTCGGGACCGCGCTCTGCCCTATCTGTCTTCAAGCGACTACGCCAACGCCGGTGAATTGCGGCCCACTCTTCGCCTGGTTGTCGACGAGGATCTGACGCCGCTGCTCGGCTCCATCCAGTCCCCTTGCCTGCTCATCTGGGGTGACCAGGATCATGAGACACCCATCTTTTGCGGCGAAACCATGCACCGCCTGATCCCCAATAACGAATACATCGTCTTCCCTGGCGCGGGACATTTTCCCTATCTCGACCAGCTTCACAAATTCAACTTGCTCGCGTTGAAGTTCCTGCGCGACGACACTGCATGATGATCCCCGATTTCTCGCTGTCGTACCCGGCTCTCATCGGCCTCCTGCTCTCCGTGGTGGTGGCTTGCCGCCGCACAACGCGCGCCCTCCACATGTGGCAGCTCGATAGCTACATCAACAGCCGCTACGTGCAATGGCTCTTCGCCAAACCCCTCGAACGTTTCGTCGACATACGTTCGGCAGCAGTCGCCGCGGCCGCACTGCTGATCCCGCAACCCTACGGATCTCTCGTGTGGATCGCCTGGAACATATGGTTGCTCGCCCGCAAAGATACAACCCCCGTCAAAAAAGCGCTCGACTACACGGTGCGCGCCAAACGCACTTTGTGGACCGGACGCGCGATCCTCATCCTCGCCGCAATCGGACTCTTGACCATGCCCGCGCCCGCCGCCGGCTTGCTCCTGCTCCACGCCGCGCCCGGCGCGATTCTAGCCGCCGGATACGTCTTGAAGCCCGTTCAGAACCACATCAATCGCGGCTTCGTCCGCAAAGCGGCCGAGCGTCTGGCCGAGTGGAAGCCGCGCGTCATCGGCGTTGCCGGCAGCTATGGCAAAACATCCACGAAGTATTTCCTCGACGTCCTGTTGAGCGAAAAACACGCCGTCATCAAATCGCCCGGAAACTACAACACCCTGCTCGGCATCACGCGCGTAGTGAACGAAATGCTGGAGCCCGCGCACAAAATCTTCATCGCGGAAATGGGTGCATACAAGCGCGGCGAGGTCAAAGAGATCGCCGATTTAACCCATCCCGAAATCGGCATCATCACCTCCATCGGTCCCGAACACTTCGAACGTTTTCTCACGATGGAGAATATCGAGCAGACCAACTACGAACTGATCGCCGCTCTTCCCGCCAACGGTCTCGCCGTCTTCAACGGCGACAACGAGCATTGCCGAAAATTGGCCAAACAGACCACTCACACGCGCGTCGCGCTCTACTCGCTCGACAACCCGCACGGGGATTCCGACCTCTGGACCGAAGGCGTCCAACACACCCGCGAAGGCCTCCGCTTCCGCATCGTAACCAAAGAAGGCACGCGAGCCGATGCCGTTACTCAAATCGTCGGCCGTCACAACGTGCTCAACATTCTCGGTGCGGCCCGGATCGCAATGGAACTGGGCTCCACGCTCGAGGAATGCGCCGCCGCCATCGCCAAATTGAAACCCGCTCCGCACCGGCTGGAAGTGAAGCCCGGCGGCGGCGGCACCACCATCATCGACGATTCCTATAACTCGAATCCAATCGGCGCTTCCGAAGCTCTGCACGTGCTTTCCCAATTCACCGGAGGCAAACGAATCCTGATCACTCCGGGCATGATCGAACTCGGCGTCCTCCACGAACAAAAAAACGAAGAGTTGGGACGCCTCGCCGCCACATGCGCCGACGTCGTAATCCTGGTCGGTCCCGAACAAACCAAGCCAATCCAAAAAGGGCTGAAAGCAAAGTCGTTCCCCGAACCGAATCTGCACGTGGTGAAAGATCTCACCGAAGCCACCGCACTGTTCCCAAAGATCCTCCGCCCAGGCGACGTCCTGCTATTCGAGAACGATCTCCCTGACCTCTACAACGAGAGCTGATCTACCGCCCCGGCCACGCATAATCATTCCGCCCCGCGCCCGGATCGATCGGCCCCGCCGGCAACGTCCGCTGCCACGCCAGCAACCGCGCCGACATCGCCTTCACCCGAGCCCCCTGCCGGTCCGCCAGATTGTTCATCTCCGAAGGATCCCGGGGAACATCGTAAAGCTCCACTCGCGACCGGTCCGGATTCATCAGCAGCTTCCAATCGCCCTCGCGCATCGCCAGCATCGGGCTCCGGTCAAGCACATGCCCATAAACCGGATATCGATTCTCCCAGAACAAAGCACGGCTCCGCCTCACCCCTTCGCCGCGCAACGCAGCCGACAAATCCTCGCCATCGAGTTGAGCCGGCAACTTGCCCCCCGCAACCCGCGCAAACGTGGGCAGCATATCCACACCGCTCAACACCGTGCCGTCATTCACCCGCCCCGCGGGAGCCGACCCGGGCCACCGCACAATAAACGGCGTGCGAATCCCGCCCTCGTACAAGCTCCGCTTCAACCCGCGAAACGGACCCGCCGAACTCGCGCCGCCATAGTGTGACGTGAACGGAATCAACCCCGATTCCGGCCCGTTATCGCTCGAAAACACCACCATCGTATCTTCAGCAAGTTTCAACCGGTCCAGCGCGCTGAGCACTCGCCCCACCTGCCGGTCCAGATTGGTGAGCACCCCAAAGTACACCTGCATCGCCCCCTTCTGATTGCCCCACTTCGGCGACAACTCTTCATACGGAGCCATCATCTCCTCGGTCGGCTGCAACGGCGAATGCGGATCGTACAACCATGCGTTGATGTAGAACGGCCGCTCTCGATTCTGCTCGGCAAACTCGATCACCCGATCGGCGATCGTCTCTGACGACCGCACCCGTCCCTGCGGACCGCTCAAGCAAGCATCGTAACGGTCGATCCCATACTGCTCCGGCTTCGGCGCTTCCGGTCCGCTCGACAAATGCCACTTCCCGAAATGCCCGGTCGCGTACCCCGCATCGCGAAGCATCCCGGTTAAAGTCGGCGTCGACGGATCCAGCGAATCCCGAACCCCGCGCTGCTGATTCAACTCCGGCGTCGCAAGATAGTCGTGGATCCCCAGCCGTGAAGGAGCCTGGCCCGTCATGATCCCGCAGCGGCTCGGCGAGCACACCGCCGAAGCTACATAAAATTGCGTGAACCGCGTTCCCTCCGCCGCCATCCGGTCCATATGCGGCATCTTCAGATCGCCGCCCTGAATCCAGCCTCCGTGCGCGATCCGCCCACGACGCCCATAACACGGAAGATCGCCCCAACCCATATCATCGGCAAACACGAAAACGATGTTCGGAGGCCTTCGCCGCTGCGCCAAAGCTCCCGCCGCCGATCCGAAAAACGTGCGCCGCGTCATCCCCGAGCGATCACTTCCTTGATTACACGCCCCCCGATATCGGTCAGTTTCTTGAAGCGCCCGGCATGCAAATACGTCAGCCGGTTCTGGTCAAGCCCCATCAGATCGAGAATCGTCGCATGCACATCCCGCACCGGAATCGGCTCATCGGCGGCGCGAATCGAAAACTCATCGGTAGCCCCGAACGTGGCCCCGGCCTTCACATCCCCGCCCGCCATCCACGCTACCAGCCCGTACTGATTGTGATCGCGCCCCGGCTTGTCGGTAACCAGATTGTTGTCGAACGGCGTCCGGCCCATCTCGGAAAGCCACACCACCAGTGTCGATTCCAGCAACCCCCGCGACTTCAGATCCTGAATCAACCCCGCCACCGGCCGGTCCACTTCCTTGCAATGTTTCGGGATCCGCCCCGCCACGTCGCCGTGGTCGTCCCAACGGTCCCCACCCGCCCCATGCAGAATCTTCACGAACCGCACCCCGCGCTCCACCATGCGCCGCGCCATCAGACACTGCCGGCCAAACGGTTCCGACATCGGATCGTCCATCCCATAAAGCTTGCGCGTGGCATCGCTCTCTTTCGAAAGATCCACCAGTTCCGGAGCCTTCGCCTGCATCCGGAACGCAAGTTCATACGCCGCCATGCGCGCTTCAAGCTCACCCGTCTCGGTGCGCTCGGCCGCATGCCGTGAGTTCATCCAATTCGTCAGATCGAGTTCCGCCCGCTGATTCCCTTCCCTCGGACGAAGATCCACAATCGGCACATCGCCCGGCCGGAACAGCGTCCCCTGATAAGCAGCCGGCAAAAACCCGTTGCCCCAAACACCCGCGCCGCCGATCGTCGCGCCGCGGTGGTCACCCAGAACAATGAATCCCGGTAGATCGCGATTCGCGCTCCCCAGCCCATACGTGATCCACGCGCCTGCCGACGCGCTCCCCGGAAACTGGCTCCCCGTCAGCGTGTGATACACAGCGGGCCCGTGATTGTTGTTGTCTACCTTCACCCCGTGAACAAACGCCAGTTCGTCCGCCACGCCGGACAGGCCCGGCAGCAGCGTCGACATCCACCGTCCCGACTCACCGGCTTGACGCAGCGGAGCAACCGGCGGAATCACGCGATTCGGCGCGGCTGAAAACGTCGCGATCTCCCCGCTAGTCCCCTTCGGCATCGGAATCTGCTGCCCCGCGTATTTCGTGAGCATCGGCTTGTGCTCAAACAAATCCATCTGCGCAACCCCGCCTTCCATAAACACGAAGATGCACGATGTCGCCTTCCGCTGGCGATGCGGTTTCTTCGGCGCAAGCGGATCAGGCGCCGCCGCCAGAGCATCGCCCGCAAGCAGATCCGCCAGCGCCAACGCGCCAATCCCCAGATATGATTCCTGTAACAGACGCCGTCTCGATCTTCGATCAGTCCACATAGACAAACTCATTCGAATTCCATAGCACGCGGCAAAGCGCCGCGAGGTTCCCGTCAAACGCGACGAACTTCTCCAGTTCCTCGCCTTTAGGCCGCCGGCTCAAGATGATCTCGAAAGCACGCGCCACCTGCGCGCGACGGTCCTTGCCCGCTTCCCGCTCCAGCCGTCTCGCCATATGCACCGCTTCTTCGTGTACAAGATTTCCGTTCATCATCGAAAGCGCCTGCAGCGGAGTAGTCGTCACGCTGCGCCGTTCACAACTCTCGGCGAACGGCGTCGCATCGAACGCCGACATCATCGGCAACGGCAGCGATCGCCGCTGGAAGATATAGATGCTGCGCCGCCGCGCGTCCTCATCACGCTCATTCGGTTCCCACATGATCCCGCCCGTCCGCCCATACCGCGCGAAATCCGCCAGGTCCTCAGGCAATGCCGGAAAAATGCTCGGCCCGTACATCTCCCGGTTCAGCCGCCTGCTCGCCGCCAGTATCGAATCCCGGATCGCCTCCGCCTGCAACCGCTGCCGGTTGAATCGCCACAA
>JBGSME010000691.1:0-3467 GCA_041740335.1 Bryobacteraceae bacterium
TACTCCGTGCTCGCCTCGCCCAGAAAACATTGCCCCAACATTCGCAGCCCAGCCGCCTGGAAGACTTCGCCTAGATCGGCGAGCGGCGTCTCCCGGCCCCAGGGCCACTGTCCCCGCGAGGCCATGTGAGACCGCCATAACCAATACCAGTAACATCGACGGTTGGGCACCAGAGCCAGCACGTATCGCCGGCTACGGCTTGCCATCCCCCGCAAGAGCCGGGCCTGCTCGGCGAGCGGGTAATGTTCCAGGACCCCCGCATTAAACACGAGATCAAAACCGGCAGTCCCCGGTTCGGCGAGATCGCCTTCCACGAAGTTAGCTGCCGCGCCGGCCGCGTCAAACATGCGGCGCGCGTGGGCAAGCGCCTCCGGGGAAAAGTCGAGCAGGGAAACGTCGAACCGGCCCGTGAGGGAAAGGCCCAGGCTCTGCCAGCCGGCGCCGCTTCCCGCCTCCAGTATCCTGCCGCCACGGGGCAGCAGTTCGTCCACCAGTGCCACAAAGCGCTGGTTCAACTGGTCCATTTCGGGATCTAGGTCCACCAAGGGCAAGTCCCGGTAGAAATCGTCCCATTTGGCCTTCTCGGCGTGGGAGTCCTGCATCATTGCTTCAAGTGGCCTAGTATAACCGGAGGAGTGAGACTTGCGGGAAGAAATGACGCCGACCCTAGCGCTGCAAGGTCTCGATTTTGACGAGTGGAGACTCGATCAGAGCCGGGTCCATCGCCGGCCGCAGCGTCTGTGGATCTCTCCATGAGTCGATTAATGAGATCTGGTGCACGCACGATACTGTGCAGTGGGGCGAACACGTCTTTTCCGTGGCATACTCGCGCCGCACATCCTCTCGGCTGTATTCGAGTAGCGGCTTTCCCGGGTAACCGCGCTGTTGCGAACAGTAGTGCACCAACCCCTCTTCGCAGATATACAGATATCGCCCGCCGGCCCGGCATCGCCAATCATTGGGACGGCCGTCGGCGATTGCGTCCTGAAAGCTATTGAACTGCGAGTAACTCGATTTTTCCGCCGCCTTGATCTCACGGTAGACTTCGCGCTCCCGCTGCGCGAGCGCCTGCAACTGTCCACCGCCGTCGTGAATGATACCTACCGTCGAGGTGAAACCCAATTCGATGGCGCGGCGCGAGATCAGCAGCGCATCTTCCGGATTTCGTGTACCGCCCCCCACCACGGAATTGATGTTCACGTGGAAAAGGGCGCTTTCCGACAGCATCTGCAATTTCTTGTCGAGCACCTTCAGGCTCTTCTTCGACACTTCGTCCGGCATCACGTTGTCGATTGAAATCTGCAGGTGATCGAGGCCAGCATCGTTCAGCCGTTGGATGCGGTCCGGCATCAGGAGGTAGCCGTTGGTGATCATTCCCGCCAGCATGCCCCGGTGGCGGATCCGCTCGACGATCTGATCGAGGTCCGGATGCAGCAGCGGTTCTCCGCCGGAAATCGTCACGATCGTGGTGCCCAACGCGGCCAGGCGGTCCACTCGCTGCCGCATTACGTCGATGTCCACGGGCTTAGAAAAGTCGTCGAACTCGTTGCAGTAGGTACACGACAGATTGCAACGCCGCATTGGAATGATATGCGCCAGAATCGGATGGCCGGTGGAGGCCAACCCCTTGGCGATCATTCTCACCTCGCGGACGCGGCGCTGAGCGGCGATCCAGCGCCGCCGCCACTGTTGGGAAGAAGAAACCATGCCCGGATACGCTAACGCTCCATTACAACACAGGCTGGAGCGTCGCAGAAGCGTCACCCGGCAAGTGGTATTTTTCGCCCTGTGAACAGCGTGGGATCAGGGTTTTTTGGGCGGCTCGGCCGCCTTCGCCTTGTCTTCTCCCTCGACGTCTCCGAACGTGATCTTCGTGTCGCTCTTGAACTGCTTGTAGTCTTCGTACTTCACCGTCATCTTGATCCGCACCCGCTGGCCGGAATCAAACTCCAACAGATCGTTGGCGAAGGTGTAGGTGGGAAACCAGAACTTGTTGTCGATCTGCTCGCGGTAGGTCTCGAATTTCGGAAACTGCTGATCCTGGCCCTTTTTCTGAACGCCAGTACCGCGGCCATAGGTCTTCACGATCTGGAGGTCACGATCGTCCACCCAAATTACGCCGCTGAAATAACGCTGACCGGCTTCCATCTTCTTAGGCTTCACCGCAAAGGAGTAGGTCGGGATTTCGTCTAGTGTTTCCTTGCCCAGGTACCGAACGTCGTACTTGCCCACATCTTTACTGGTGAGCACGAACGGCTGGACGCTGCGCAGATCCTGTTCATCCTCGGGCGACAGGTTCACCAGATGCAGCGTCGGCACCGGCGCGCGCGCAATCCGCTCATTGCGTTTTCCGTCCAGCGTGAAAACGATGTCGCTTTCGACGTCGAACCGCCCACCGGGCGTTCCGTCTTCGGTGAACTCCTGGACGCGCACGGTCTGATGATAGGTATAGTTCTCCCGCGCCGCCGCGAACTCGCCTTCCTTGGCGGCGAACTTGGCGATGATTTCCTGGATCTCGGATTCGGAAGGATTCTCACGCGCTGCCCATGAGGCGACAGGCAGCAGCGCACCGGCGATGGCGATAGAAGCGAACAAGCGCATGGAAACTACTCCTTCCCGGTTGGACGCGCGGAACCCAAAATCTGTTTCGCGATCGTTAGCCGTTGCATGTTACTGGTTCCTTCATAGATTCTACCGATTTTCGCGTCGCGGTAGAGTTTTTCGACCGGGTAGTCCCGAGTAAAACCCACTCCGCCCAGGATCTCGACGGCTCTCGAGGCGACGGTCTCGGCGATCTGCGCTGCAAAATATTTCGCCATCGCCGCTTCGGTGAGAAATGGCTTGCCGGCCTCTTTCAGGCGCGCCGCGTTGTACACCAGCAGCCGTGCTGCTTCCACTTCGGTGGCCATTTCGGCCAGGTCGAGCTGCACCGCTTGAAACTCGGCGATCGCCTTGCCGAACTGCTTGCGCTGTTTGGCGTAGTTCAGGGCGTGCCGTAGCGCACCGCGCGCGAGCCCGAGCATCTGCCCTCCAATGGCGATGCGCCCCTCGTTCAGCGTCTCAATCGCGATTTTGTAGCCCTTGCCCGGCTCGCCCAATACGTCCGCCGCCGAAACCCGGCAATCGTCCAGAATCAACTCGCACGTCGAAGACGCCCGGATACCGAGCTTGTCTTCCTTACGCCCCACCTGGAAGCCCGGCGAGTTCCGATCCACCAGAAATGCCGTGATGCCGCGATACCCATCCTCCGGATTCAGATTCGCGAACACCAGAAACAGCCCTGCTTCCGCCGCGTTGGTGATCCACATCTTACGCCCGGTGAGCCGATAGCCGTCGCCATCGGCCACGGCGCGCGTCTGGAGCGAAAACGCATCCGAGCCTGACCCCGCTTCCGACAGCGCGTACGATCCCGCCGTATCCGCCGCCAGCCGCGGCAGCCACCGCTGTTTCTGGTCGCCGGCGCCCCA
>JBGSME010000692.1:0-4861 GCA_041740335.1 Bryobacteraceae bacterium
GCCGCACGCCGAACACGACCACTTGCCGATAGACCCGCGATTCACGCTCGGTCAACCGATAGATCGCCTTGTCACGAAACTGAAGCGTCAGCGCATTCCGGCAGTCATTCACGCGATCGAACGGCACAACCAGTGCGAGTACGCCGCCGGGTCGAACCCACCGCGCAAACGCGTCTAGGAAAATCCGCTCAAAGCGCTGGTTCCGGCCCTCGCCGATTTCATGCTGGTACGGCGGATTCAAGTAGAGCAACGAGAACGAATCCACCGAAGCTCGTGCGTTCATCGCATCTCCCTGGATCACTTCGTCCAGCACTGATCGCGCCTCCACCGCCCGATACGAGTCGAGCTCGAGGCCGTACCGGCGCACGTTCTCGTCCTGCGTGATCGTCACTAGCGCCGACCCTGTCCCGGCGCAGGGATCGATCACGCTCGCACACGACGCGGAGAACTCGAGGAAACTCCGAATTCGTTCTGCCTCGATCGTCGCCAGCGGGTAGTAACCGAGTTTGAGAACAGCCGCCCGCCTCATGGCCGCACCCCAGCCGATATCGGGTATGCCTCGCCGGCGCGGTTGTCGAAGAAGAGATCGTGGATGCGTCGCAACTCCTCGCTCAAGACGTCCATCACATCCGCCGACTCCGGGTTTGCAACCACGAACAACCCCGCGGACCGGTCCGCGAGCGCCGCACGATCACCGCACTGGATCAGCGCGTGGCACACGTCACATGCCGCCCATCCACCTTCGCTCGATGAGACGACGGCACCGATTCGAATTGCGACGAAATCGGTCGCCGGGTAGCACCACCCCGGCCCCTGCTCGGAACAAAAATCACATTTCGACATTGGCTGGTTCCTTTCGCTCTCCGATCTGTGAGTGCTCTCTCGACGCGCTCCAATCCAGCACGAGCAGCCGGCCACACTCGCACCGGAACGTTCCCTCGCGCCGGACGCGATATTCTTTCCCGCACACGCACGAGAACACGTAACAAGAGTGATCCGCCATGGCGACCTCCCCGGGACAAATGTCCTATGGTTCTTTCTGCGGCGGCGCATCTTTCCGGTAAAGCGGCCACAGCAGTACAGTTCCGGTCGCCGCGCCCACCAACACGCCCAGCTCGCGCGTCCGGCCCGAGAACAGCGTCGTCAGGAACAAGAACAAACAGAACCTTCGCCAGATGTCCTTCATCGGCGCCTCCTCACGGCGCGATCGGTGCTACCGGACTCCCGCCGTCCTCAACGGCATCGGCAACGAGCCCATGAGAATGGCGGCAGTTGCGGCAAGTGGCGCCTGCCACGACAAGCCGGACAGCCTCGCGGAACGCAGCCGGGATGGGGCGCACCTCGCCGCCGCGCGTGAAGAACTCCGGCGTCAATCCCTGTTTCAATAGCTCTGGTGCCAAGTGCCCGTCGATGCCCCGAAACAGAATCGACGCCGTCACCTTGGGCCGGCGACTGGGCTCGCTCTTGCCCACCTTGTGATGCGCGACGAGCAGTTGATACGTCTGCTCAACGCGCGCCACTTCCACACTTACCAACTCCGGCGCCACCACCACCGCATGCGCGCCGTTTCCGCCAACGCGATCCAACTTCTGCAGCCACGCAACCTTCCCGCCCTCCGGCGAAAAGAACGAAATGTAACGTCCGATGTCCCGACTCGCGCCGCCGCTCTCCACACCGCGCAGGACCCACCGATCCGCACGCTCCTGCCGCTCCACGCTGACCCACGTCTGACAGTAGATGCCCGCCGAATCCAATCGCCGCAGCATTGGCTTCGGCAGTACGAGCCTCGTGGGATCATTCGCCATCGGGACAGCTCCTGTGTTCGGTCATCGACGTGCGAGCGGCGCCCCCAGGGCCGACCGGATCTGCTCCTTCGAGCAACCAGCCCAGCAGATGTACTTCCACGGCTCTTCGACCGAAACCGCAAGGTTGTCCTTGGCGCGATCGCGACCCGCGGCCGCACACGACGGGCACTGTGTTACCCAGTTCCGCCCCACGCGCCGGCGCGATTCGATGTACTCGAGAATCATGAAGTGCGGCCGGTCCGGATGGAACTCCGCCGGGCGCACCTGCAGCGGCTCCGGATCGTCCGGTACCGTGGAGATGAGTTCGTGCAACTGCGGTCCGGTGACTCGTTGCAGACCGCGCAAATACGCCATCTGCGCATCGAGATCGTAGGGCGCGCCATAGAACCAGTACCGCCGCTTGGCCGCGCGATGGACGCCCAGCGGTCCGCGGATCGCGTTGCCGAATTGTCCCTCACCGACCGAGTCCTGCTTCGGGAACAGTTCGATGCCGCCGCCCGAACCGGACTCCTTCACCTCCACCGACAGTTGCTTCGCGAGGTGCCGGATGTAGACGCGGGCGTGCTTCGCCAGCACCGGCTTCTCGAAGAAGATCCACAGATGCCCGCCGCGGCGGCTCTGTTCGAGAGCAGCTTGGACGCCCTGGCGCCCCAGTTCGTACTGCAACTTCAGCAGATCCTCGAGCGACTTCCGGTAGTCGGCATCGATAGCCATCCACTTCACGCGTTGCGTTTGGGGATTGATGGCGTACAGGCCAAGCGTAATCTCGCCCGCCAAGTGACGTTGGATGTCCCGCGTGGTCAGTTCGCAGGACGTGCCCTGCTTCCGCGGACGATAGTAATAGTGACGGCCGGACGCCGGGTGCGGCGTATCCGACTGAAGCGTGTAGGCGCGGCGGTTCACGAACCACCGCGCGTATTCGATCGCCATCTCCGGCGTTGCGAGTAGCGACTCGGCCATACCAGTTCCTTACACCGGATCAGAGTTAGCTCCAACCGAGTTCGCTAGTGCCGCGTGGCGATGAGCCGCGCCGGGTTTTCAGCGAAGTCGAGCAGGCGGAAGTCCCTCATCTTTTCGCGCATGTCGGAGACGGCGTAGCCGCCGAAGACATCGTCGGGCAGACTGAGGAGCCAAAAGTTGCCCTTGCGCCGGTCATATATGTAGAACTCGCCGGATCGGGCGTCGCCGGGGGCCATCACGAAGAGCAGGACGCCTTTGGCGTATTCCACCCAGTGCGCGACGACGCCTTCGCCGAGCTTGAGGAAGCCGGCGACGATTTCAGTGAGGTCGCGTTCGGGGCGGGTTCCGAGGTCTTTGGTGGTGAGCACGGGGCTCGCGGAGATTGGGGTGTTTGGGGCCATAGCATTGAGTTTCCTTTCTGTTCTGGATCGTCGAAGAACTGGGTGCGATGATGTTAAAGAGTGATGCGCCGATCGTTGTCGTGGTTGTCCGCGAGTCGCCGTAAAGGAGTCGAGATAGGCCACGACTGGAAGCAATCGCCGGATGCGAATTGAGATCAAGACACGCCTCAAGGTTCCACCGGGTTGAGTGGCCGAAAGGCGAGCGTGGTTGCCAAACCGGATCGCAATGTCCCGAGTAGTCCTGGCAGGGACATGTACGACATGCCGACGATGCGGTCGGTGAACCGGCGAACCAGTGCGCGACGGAAAGTCGTACTGGGCGTCTTCGGTGTGGCGCTCAATCGCGGCGCTACTCGTATCGTAGTGCCTGTACTGGCTCGATGTGGGTGGCGCGGCGGGCCGGGATGTATGCCGCGACGAGCGTGATCACAAGCATAGCGGCGACAGCGATTGACGCCGGCGTTGCGACCTTGGCCGGAAGACCGGGGATTTGGAAGGCGACGGTCACGCCGAGCGTCACACCTGCGGTTGTTATGAGCAGTGCTCGGCGGAGGATCATGGTGAGCACATTGCCCTGGGTCGCACCGAGGGCCATTCGAAGACCGATTTCGCTCGTACGGCGGGCGACCGTGTAGGCGAGTAGGCCGTAGATTCCGATACCGGCGATGAGTCCGCCGAGCGTGCCGAAGAGGTTCGCGAGTTGATTGACGAGGCGCTCGGGAACGATCGAGGCATCGAGCTGATCGGCAAGCGTTGTGACGCGTTCAACTCGGGCGTCCGGCGCGACCTCTTTCGCGATACAGCGTGCCTCATTGACGATCGTTTCGGGCCGAATCACCGTGCGGATCACGTACTGCGAGACGATGTTGTCGTCTTGCAGCGTGTTCATGTACATCGTCCGAGGCGGCGTTTCCTTGAGTTCGAGATACTTGGCGTCGCCGACAACACCGATGATCTCGTATACGGTCTTTCGGCCTTCGAAGCGCGCATGACCGCCAATGGCGCTGCGGCCGGGGAAGTAGTGGCGTGCGAAGGACTGGCTGACGACGGAGACGCGTTGGCGGCCTTCGTCGTCGAAGCGGAAGTCGCGGCCTTCCAGCAGCGGAATTCCGAGCGACTCGAAGTAGCGCGGCGTGACCCAGTTCAGTGATGTGTAACGGCGAGCGTCGGGGGGTTCGGTGAAACCGTCGACGAGGACCATGCGGCTCGCTCCGGCGCCTTGGATCGGTGACATCCCGCCAATGGACGCCGAGCGTACGCCGGGAAGAGACTCAAGGCGGCGGATTAGCTCAACAGCTCGCGACTTCTCGTGCCCGCGCGAGCCATCGAGTTGCATGAGAACGACGTTTTCGCGGTTGAAGCCGAGGTTGAGATTGCGCATATCGGCGACGTAGCCTGTGTAGAGCGCGGCGGCCGCGAGCAGCACGACTGCGATTGCGACTTGGGCGGCGACGAGCGCATCACCGAGCTTGCGGATTCCGCGTGTCGGCTTGGTCGACAGCGCGGGTGCGAGGCCGAAGAGCAGTCCGGTGACAATTGCGACGCCGGCGGTGAAGAGCAGCGAATCGGCGTCCGGCTTGAGATTGAGGACGACGCGCTCGTGAACGCGCCCGCCGGCCATGATCGCGGTGAGGGCGTTGACGGCGAGGTAAGAGACGCCGACACCGAGCGAAGCGCCAATGGTCGACAACAGTA